>CANHEE010000039.1 GCA_947459655.1 Lewinellaceae bacterium | reverse complement strand
TGATCAGCGGATTTACCTATGTGCGGAATGGTTTTACCTACGGTTACCCCTTTATCGAATCTATTAAATCACTATTGCCCATAGTGGATGAGCTGACTGTTGTCGTCGGAGATTCAACCGACGGAACCCGTGAAGCAATTGAGCAACTGAATGATCCAAAAATTGTAATTGTTGACAGCATTTGGGATGAAGAAAACAGAAAGAGTGGGAAAATTTTTGCGCAGCAATCCAACCTTGGAATAAAAGCCATAAAAGGCAGTTGGGCTGTTCACCTACAGGTGGATGAGCTGTTTCACGAAGAAGACCTTCAGAAAATCCTTGGGTATATAAAAATTGCTGACGAAAGAAGAGAAATCGACGGCCTATTGTTTCCCTTCTATCATTTTTGGGGAGATTTCAATCACATCCGCAACACCAGAAAGACACATGCATTTGAGATCCGTGCATTTAAAAATACAGGCAATGTGTTTGCCTATAAGGATTCTCAGGGCTTCCGAGTGTATCCTTCAGAACAATCCTACCTTGAAGGACATCGTGGAAAAAAAATGTGCGTACTCAATACCGGTGTGCCCATTTTCCACTATTCTTACACGAGAAACCCTGCCCTTATGAAGGCCAAAGCGAATTTCTTTCACCGTTTCTGGCACGACAACAAATGGATTGAAGCCCATACCAACGAGGCTGATTTCGATTACAATGATGTCGACCGCCTGGAGGTTTTCAACAAATCACATCCCCTACTGATGAGGGAAACCATCGAAGGAAAGGACTGGGATTTTACATACAATCCTTCACAATCGAATATGCGTTGGAAAGAACATTTGCTGTATCGCTTTGAGAAACTGACCGGCATCCGACCTTTCAGCTACAAAAATTACATCCTAAAAAAATGAATAGCATCGCACTGCTCGAAACTGAAGATTTTGCTACCATAGAAAGACTTGCCCACGAAATATGGCAACAATACTATGTACCCATAATTGGCGAAAAACAGGTAGCATACATGATCAAGAAGTTCTATTGTAGGGAAGCACTTGCTGCTCAGCACACAGAAGGACAACAGTTTCTGATGATTTACATTGATGAAAAACCAAGCGGTTACATCGGAATCAGCCGACAGCAAGGCGCTCAGTACTTTCTACATAAATTTTACCTTGATACTAAACTTCACCGAAAAGGAGTAGGCAGCGAAATATTCAAATTGCTAACAGCAGCATACCCTGATTCGAAATCAATTAGACTTCAGGTCAACATAAACAACTTCAAATCCATCAATTTTTACTTCAAATGCGGTTTCCGAATAGAAAAGCGCTATGTATTGGATATCGGCGAAGGTTACGTAATGGATGATTACATCATGGTATGGAGCAGAAAGTAGTTTAAAACCTAAAGCAGGTCAGCGGAGCCTTTTTTCTGCTGTAACCTTTTTTGGCTTTTTCCTGAAACGGATCGAAGAAATTGTAAGCAAAGGTGAGGCCGAATTGATAATAGTAATCGGAGACTGAACCATTCCCTCTCATTTCATCGTGGTTTCTAAAAATGATTTTATCATTTCCTGAAAGCTCGTTCTCTCTGTTGCTGAGTGCCGCAGCTATGAAATTACCTTTCTCATTGAGGATGTCCGTGTAAGGCACGTAATAACCTGCAACATCATCAAGGTAATCTGTGAAAGTCCTGAAAAGCGAAATCTCAGCGCCGAGACTAATCCGCTCTGTTACTGCAATTCTCATACCTGCACCGAAATTAACGGAAGGCGTATTCAATTTGTATGGTTTCTTGTCGGGATATTTCGAAAGGCCCTGCCCCTCTGTACCAAGCGGTTGCAGCCTGTATTCTTTTCCTCTGTAGAAGGTCTTGGGATCAAAAAATACATGCTGGTATCCCAAAAACGGATAAATGGTAAAATACTGACCCCGTGCAGGATCAAAACCTGTCACATTGTATTCTGCCCGTAAGCCCAAATTGTAAACCGTAGAATGAAAACTTAGATTTCGTTGCTGCCTCCATGGAAATTCAGAAAAATTGTCGCCACCACTCATTTTTCCATAGCCACCGCTGAAACGGACACCGAAATGATTATTAAAAAAATATCCAGCCTGAAGAGAAGCTGAACCATGGATATTCGGTGAAATCTCCGCTACGGTCTGACCAAGGATGTCTCCCTGATAAAATGACCCTCCAGCTTGAGCACCGATTTCCAGTCGCTGCTGCGCAGACATGCGAACAGAACCCAGCAATAATATGCCGAGAATTAATGTAGAAAAATGTTTCATTGTTTTTTGAGGTTAAAATGGTTTGATAGAGTATCCTAAAACAAATTAAAAAGCAAGTAAGTTCTGATTTAAATGGTTATTCACATGACTCAAATTGCACTTGACTTTTATCTTATAATTGCATTGTTTTGTCGACTTTATCGGCACTGTTGACACATAATTGTAAAAAACAATCGTTATCAGATTTACATTTGTGCAAAAACCATACCTTTGTAATTCTTTTTTTTCAAAAATCATAAAAATTCATAAAATGTTCTTACGTAAAATTTTAGTTGCAAGCTTTATTTCTGCTGCGCTTTTGGCTCAGGCTCAGACTAAGGCTCCCAAAAACTGGTTCCATCTTGACCCGACTGCGGACAAATTCAATGGAATGAGCACTGATAAATTATATCAGACTTTGCTGAAAGATAAAAAGTCAAAAACAATTGTTGTAGCAGTATTGGATTCTGGTGTAGATGCCGAACACGAAGATCTGAAGGATATCATGTGGACCAATCCAGGTGAAATCCCGGGAAATGGCATTGATGACGATAAAAACGGGTACGTGGATGATGTCCACGGTTGGAATTTTATCGGAGGAAAAACCGGAAACATTCACCATGAATCTCTGGAGCTCACTCGCCTTTATGCCAGTCTGAAGAAAAAATACGATGGAAAGACCGAGGCTAATTCAGGCAACAAGAAAGAATTTCGCAAATACATGGAGTACAAACAGATTGTGGAAAACAAAGGCAAAGAAGCCAAAGACAATCTGGAAAGATACCAGAAAATTAAAGCGGATATGCTGGATGGTGTAGCAAAAATGAATACCCTATTAGCAGGAAAAGCAATCAATGCTGAGAACGTTAAGGCGCTGCCGGATGATGATAAAAGCGTAGCAATGGCAAAAAAAATGACATTGAGCATGCTCGCAGAAGGCGAAAGCATACAGTCTGCTGACGGACTAAAAAGCGACATCATCGAACAGCTTGCTAGTCCAATTGAACATTTTGAGGCACAGGTTCTTTACCAGTACAATCCTGATTTTAATGATCGAGCAAAAATTGTTGGAGACAATCCAGACAATTCCTATGAGCGTTACTATGGCAATAATGATGTTGAAGGCCCGGACGCAAGCCACGGAACTCACGTTGCGGGTATCATTGCCGCAGTCAGAAACAATGGCATAGGTATGAATGGAGTTGCTGACAATGTACGCATTATGTCAGTGCGCTGCGTACCTGACGGCGACGAGCGCGACAAGGACGTTGCAAATGCAATCATTTATGCTGTAGACAATGGTGCTTCCATCCTAAACATGAGTTTCGGAAAAAGTTACTCTTGGGACAAGGAAGCTGTTGACAAAGCAGTAAAATATGCAGCAGACCACGATGTACTTATTGTACACGCAGCCGGCAATGATGCCAACAACAATGATAAGGGCGGTAATTTCCCAAGCAAGACTTTCGAAAAGAAAGGAGGTCTATTCAAGCCTTCCAAAGCAGCCAACTGGCTTGAAATTGGTGCGCTTAGCTACAAGGGTGGTGAAGACATGCCCGCTACTTTCTCCAATTATGGTAAAAAAATGATAGATGTATTTTCCCCGGGAGTCGAAATATATTCAACTGTTCCCAACAACGAGTATGCTTCGTTTCAGGGTACAAGTATGGCCTCCCCTGCCTGTGCAGGTGTTGCAGCGATTCTGAGGTCTTACTATCCCGAACTAAGTGCAGCTCAGGTAAGGGAGATCATCAGAGGCTCAGCGGTAAAATCTGACCAGATGGTAAAATTGCCAGGTACTGCAAGAAGAAAGGAAGGTCCTCAGATGATCAAATTTAGTGACTTATCCAATACTGGTGGTTTTGTCAGCAGCTGCGAGGCGGCAAAAATTGCTGCATCAACCAAAGGAAAAGGCAAAAGTGATACTAATTGGCGCAAGGCAGCCGACAAATTAACTTCAATGTCAAAACCTAAACCATAAAAGTTTAAACAGATGTTCCGCAAACCCTTCTCAGTTTCTGAGAGGGGTTTGCTGTTTTAGACGGGCCTGTTTTTCAGCAACTGCCTGATATATGGGACGTGTTGCATGGTTGCATCGTAGCCCTTTGTAAACAGCTGATCCGCATTTTTTAGGGAGAAGAAATTATAGCGGCTTACTTCCTGTGGTTGTATCAACACATCGCAATTGTGCGCACTGTTTCTGACATTCACAGAAGGGGCCAATTCAAAAATACGTTGTGCAACGCTCCATAATGAGGTTAAACTGCGATTTGGACTGAACCCGAGTGGAACAACATTGGAGCCGATAACTACATCACATTGCTGCCGGAGACAGTCGGCCGGAAGATTGTTCATAATACCACCATCAGCATACAAATTGCCACCGATTTCGACAGGTTTAAAAACCAGTGGCACAGAGCAGGATGCTACCACTTTCTGATATAAATCCCCCTTGAAAAAACGCACCTCCTCGCCTGTATTCAGATTTGTGGCTATGACATACATTGGTATTTGCAAACCCTCAAAACTGTCGTTCCCAATGAAAGCATTCAAGCGCTCTCGAAGATAACTGAGGTCCGATATTCCATTAAATGGCAATCGCGGCCGGAATACCCTCAGTAGGCTGCTTCCTTTGATAAAGTCCATAATTTCTGAAGGTGATTTTCCTGCCGCATAAAGCGTTCCGATAATGGAACCCGCACTGGTACCGGAAACCACTTCAGGTTGCAGATCATTATCAATCAGCGCCTGCAGCACACCCACATGCGCAACGCCTCTGGTGCTTCCTCCTGACAACGCCAGGCCTATCCTGTATTTTGACTTTTGCATCTAAAATTGAAAATACAACAATTTTCCAGTGGAAGATCAAAAGGTAGCATTTTCTTTTTCGGCAGAACTGCTTTTTTGTCAGGAAAGTAACTCCAGGATAATTTAACCATAGATTAACCATAGCAAGGCTTCGGCAGAGTATCACTATTTATCAAATTGGTTTATTTTTGCGAACGCAAATTTTTTAATAACCAAATTAAGAAAAGTAAGATGAAGCGATTTTTTCTGATGCTGGTATTACTCAGCTCTACATTTGCAATTGGTATTGCGCAGACTACTACCACTCCCAAAAAGACCAAGGCCACCACAACCAAAAAAGTACAAAAGGCGATTGCCTCAAAACCTGCCTCAGACAATGTAAAAATGGATAAACCAGCAACACCTGTTGCCACAGCTACCGCAGCAAAGGGTCCGGTTGCGACTTTCGATAAAATTGAAATCGATTATGGAAAAATCAAGAAAGGTAGCGATCCATTGCGCGTTTTCACCTTCAAGAATACTGGCAACGAGCCACTAATTATTTCCAATGCACAAGGCAGCTGCGGATGCACCGTACCAACATATCCGAAAGAACCGATTATGCCGGGACAGACCTCCAAAATTGAAGTTCGTTACGACACCCAACGTGTAGGTGGATTTACCAAATCTGTTACCCTCACTACAAATGAAGAAGGTTCAACCAGAGTATTGACCATTAAGGGTGAGGTTGAAGCCGCGCCGGCCGATGCTCCAGCTGATGCGGGACAAAATCAGCATTAATAATAAAAAAGAGAATTTCTACATCCCGGTATTGTGAACAGTGCCGGGATTTTTTTTGTTTCAGGGTCAATATTGAAAATGTAGCGCTACACTAACCTGCATGAAATTATATTTCTACTTTTGCGCACCATTTCAAACCGATGAGAACAACGGATATTCAAAAAATCAGCGAGGTACTGAAACAGGTCTGTGACCCTGAAATACCTGTATTATCGGTCACCGATATGGGAATCGTCCGTGAAATAGGTGTTATTGGTGAAGAAGTTGTTGTTTCAATTACGCCTACATACAACGGTTGCCCTGCCATGGATATGATTGCTGTAAACATCAAGGCTGCACTTCAGGAAGCAGGATTTCCGTCCGTTCGCATTGAACTCGTCTGGCAGCCTGCATGGACAACAGATATGATTACGGCAAATGGGAGAAATAAACTGCTGGAATATGGAATAGCCCCACCCGAAAACGAAACCGGTGATAAAATGACACTATTTGGAGAGACTGCCATGGTTCCCTGTCCCCGCTGCAATTCAAATCATACGGAGCTGGTTAGTCAGTTTGGTTCCACTGCCTGCAAGGCCATGTACAAATGTACCGATTGCAAGGAGCCTTTTGACTATTTCAAATGTCACCGCTAGCCTACAGCATTTAATAAAATACCATAAAAACGCCATTAGATGAGATTGAGGAGTTTATTGTTTTATGTATTGCTTGGTATCTTTCTTTACTCATGTAAAGATAAAACCCCCATTCCTCCTGACCAGGAACAACTTACTGAAAACTATTTACTCGGAAATCCCAGCAAGGCTACAAATGTCATTTCCAACACGGACAATTACCTGCTGGTGAAAAAACAGTTTGTACTATCCTACAACAGCACATTAGGTCGCTCCAATTGGGTAAGCTGGCACCTTGCACAGGAATGGCTCGGTTCCGTGCCAAGACAGGACGATTTTCGGCCGGACAATGATCTCCCCTCAGTTTTCTACCGCCCAGGTTCGCAGGCATTTTCCGGAACGGGATTCGATCGTGGGCATATTTGTCCATCATCCGACAGGGATGCTACTGTTGCCGATAATTCAGCAACTTTTGTGATGTCAAACATGATTGCACAGGCACCGGATGTCAACCAGCAGAATTGGGCAAAACTTGAAATATACTGCAGGAAACTGGTTTCTCAGGGTTATGAGTTGTACATCATATCTGGTGGAGCAGGAGAAGGCGGATTTGGAAGCAACAGCAGTACACTACCAACTAAAATGATTGACAATGGCAGAATCAGAGTTCCATCCAAATGCTGGAAAATTATCGTAGTACTCCCCAATGGCTCAGATGACGTTAGCCGGGTCAATGACCAAACAAGAGTCATCGCCGTTAATGTTCCAAACGATCAGAAGGTGGGTTTTACCAACTGGGGGAATTTCAGGGTCAGCGTACGTGACCTAGAGGCTCTTACCGGCTACAATTTCCTTTCTCAATTGCCAGCATCATTGCAGGACATTCTTGAAAAGAGAATAGATTCTGGTCCAACCCAATAATTTACCCGGTTTCAGAACGCAATTTAAAAAAGGAAAACATGCCTAAAACTCAAACACCGCGTATGTTTTTGGTACATACGCGGTGTTTGAGTTTTGTTGAATAAAAAACCTACTTCTAGTTGATAACGAGTTTTTTGGTCGCAATACGAACGCTGTTTTTACCCAAAATCTGAACCATGTATGCACCCTCACGCAGACCCTCGACTGAATATCTTCCATCTTCAGAATTGGTATAGGAACGAATCATCCTACCATCTGCACTGCAAAGCCTCAGTTCTCTGAAGGCAAGGCTACTTTTCAAAATAAAAAAGTCTTTTGCGGGGTTGGGAAAAACACTGACCTGTGCATCATCAGAAGCATCTTTGGTGTTCACCAGCGTGGCATTAAAACGATATTTACCGATTGTGTACTGGTTTGGCTTACCTTTTTCATACAACTTAAGCAGGTAGTAGCCGCTTCCAGGCGCGCCATCTGTACTGACATCAAACAACATGGTGTAGGACTCATTGGCTTTGAGTTCAAACTCTGCAATACTTGTGGAAGAGGGGCGACAGGCCACCGGATCACATATTGTGGATGTCCAACCAAATGGAGTACTGACAGTAGTACGCTCCCAGACAAATTTTCTGTCGGTGGCTTCGCTGTTTTTTATCTTGATTTCTTGTTGTAAAATATCATCAAAGGTAGCTTTACCATCAACTATTGCAGTATCGGGTGTCATACTGAAATTGGTAATTTGAGCTTTGACAACGCTTGCGAGAAGCGAGAAGCAGGATAGGATCAAGATTTTTTTCATCTTTATAAATCTGTTAGGGTAAAAAATAAAAGAGGCAAGAGGACAAAACGACTTATTTGCCATTTCACTCTTGCCTCCTGCTCTGCAAAAGTACGGCTTAACCGCATCAAATGCAAGAACCAACTCCAACTCTTAATTATTTAACTATTGTCAGACGCTTAGTCAACTGTCCTTTTGATGTTTCAATCTTCACGATATAGTTGCCCTGAGCAGCGTTGATGTCCCAACGTAGTTGGTAAGCACCTGCCGCGAAAAGTTGATTTTCTGCAAGCACTGCGACTTCTTTACCGGTGATATCAAAGATTTTTACTGATGCCTTTGTTGCTTCATTCAAATCGAGATTGATATAAGTGTAGTCTGCAGCAGGATTTGGTGCCAAATCCATCGTTGAATTGCCCAAAATATCATTGACATTCACACCTTTATTTGCAGAAATATTTACATTATCAACAAAAATCAGTGAACCAGCATCAGATGTGGCCTTGAACATAAACATCACATCCTCGTTGCCATCGTATTCTGACAAATCTATTTCAGCTGTAGCCCACTCCGTATCTCCCGGCAATACCACATTGGTGTTTGGCGCGCCTGTTTGCAGATTGGTACCTGATTTTGAAAATGCCGCTTTTGCAGTCTTGCCACAGTCTGTAGACACAAGTACCTCAAACTTATCATTCGAAGCAACCCCATTCACCAACTTTGGCTTGTGTGCGTAGTCAAATTTCAATCCGGTGTTCTTGCTGTCTTTCAGGTTCAGCTTGTAGAAATAAAGCGTTGAAGTTTCTCCTTTCGTGGTGAGGTGCAAGAAACTCATGATAAAGGATTTAGCTGATTTTCCATAACCACCAATCGCCTGAGTAGCTGTAGTACTGAAAAAGGACTTGTCGGTAACAAAAGTAAATGATGGAATATCACGAGCTGAAGCCCTAAGAATGGAATTCTTCGGTAATGAACGATTCGCTTCTGTTTCAAAATCTGTTATCAGATTGACAGCATTTACATCCGGTGCTGAAGGTACAATGCGGTACGTTTTATCAGCAGAGGCATTGTTTACCATAGAAATATCCTGAAGTGCACCGCCATTTATGTTTGCAAAACTGACATTCAGCGTATTGGTTCCGGTAGCCAGATTCGCGAGCGGAAAAGTAACCGTTGCAGACTCGTTCTTCTTTAACGTTCCGCTCCAATTGATAGGATCAGACAACTTTCCATTCAAATTGAAATAGGCGTCAAACGATGTAACTGTACTGTCAGAAAGGTTTTTAACAGTCAGCTTTGGCAGAAGACTGTTGTCGCAAACACTTGCGGGCGACAATGTAGTATTTGAAGCAGATAGGTCTACAAATGCTCCATCCAAGTTCTGCAATTCAGACTTTCCTGCCTGATTTACAACTTTACTCGTTTTGTTCTGAACAAAGGCCACTACCTCAAGCTGCTTGAGGGTATAAAAATAATTTGGGATACGAACCGCAAAATTGTATGTGACGGATGAATCTTTCATCAATGTCTCCTGAAAAGGTGTTCCCGACGCATTGGGAACCATTTTGTGCATGATGTCATAAAATTCCTTTTCGCCGTTTGAACCCGGAGCCGTTTTGTATGTAATTACTTTTTCAGCAAGTGCAACATGCAAAATCTGGTTTTTTTCAGTGTAATCTTTGGAACCGCTGTTTTTTACCACAATAGTTATAAATATGGAGTCCAGCGATTTGTTAAAATTGTGAGAAACATTTAATTCGTAAGGCGCAGCCTTGCCAATAGCAGCATCAAATGTCGCTTGTTGAACAGCTAGGGTCTGACTTTTATTGACACCATCAAAGTATACATTGGGAACTGCATTTACTGCATAGTAATTTTGCCTCACGAGAACCTCTGACGGATTGAGTAAATTCATTGGGTCAAAACCTGGAAATGCAGTCTGGTATTTGAGCGCTATTGCACTGGCTCCATTTGCCAGCAATAGCGGTTTGAGCTTCGGATTGAAACTTGCACATGGTGCACAGGATGCATTGGTAAACTCCTCAATCAAAATTGTCCTTTTTGGAGACTGAGCTTGAGCCTGAAAAAGCATTCCTGCTGCAAGGATGGAAAGTAAAAAATGTTTCATAGATAAATTTGAAAAACAGTTAATAAATAATTTGCGTAAAATTATAACTCCAAATTTTTATTTCCAAATAAATAGATTTCTAAATTCGGTAATTCGGAACAAATCTTCCAAGCGAATCGGTTGCTTTTTTTTAACTTTGCCGTCCAATGGCAAACTCATTCAGGGAAAACATTTTCCGTTTCATCTCCTTTGTTTCGTACTTTTTCCGCGCAGAAACCAAATTTGATGTACACTCACCTCTGGTTTTTGATTTCATCAACAACGTCTTGGAAGAAGACAAGTGGTACTACTGTTTTAACGATATCGAACAGTTGCGTTCTGTTCTTCTGAGCAGTGAGGAAACCATGGTAGTTACAGACTTTGGTGCCGGGTCTCAGGTCTTGACTTCTAAGCAACGCAAAATAAAAGATATTGCTGCCAACTCACTGAGCACTCCTTATTTTTGTCAGATTCTCTTCAGTCTGACCCAATGGCTCAAACCGAAAAAAGTGCTGGAACTGGGGACTTCGCTTGGCGTCTCAACACTGTACATATCCAAATCCGGTAGCACTGCTGAAATTATTACCATTGAAGGCTGCAGCAAAATTGCTGAAAAAGCTGCACAAGCATTTAAGCTCTACAATGCAGATAACATAAAGCTGATAAATGGCGACTTCGACAGCGTTCTTGTGAGCACCCTCAAAGAATCGGGTAAAACAAATCTATTCGTTATCGACGGAAACCACAGGAGGCAGGCTACCTTGCGGTACTTTGAGCAGTGTCTGGCACATGCCGACGAAAAAGCCGTATTCGTTTTTGACGACATCTACTGGTCGGCTGAAATGGCTGAAGCCTGGCAAGAAATAAAATCGCACCCTAAATCAAGACTGACAATTGATATTTTTCAATACGGATTGGTATTTTTACACGATGATGTGCTAGAAAAACAGCACTTCACATTGATTGACTCAAAATATAAATTCTGGCGCACCGGGCTTTTTGCATAAACACATGCATCCGCGCCTATAAAATCTGACTTGAATGACACAAAATATCTTGAGAAAGCTCGCAACTTTGTTTTTGTTCCCCTGCCTCTTTTTACCAACGGTTAGCGGACAAAATATACTTGAAAACTATGTCAGGGAAGGCATGGAAAACAGCCTCACGCTTAGACAGGAAAATTTTTTACTGGAAAAGGCGATACTTGGCCTTGATGAGGCAAAAAAAATGCAGCGCCCGAATGTAAATTTCACAACAACCTATACATTTGGCGCGGGTGGACGTACCATTGATTTCCCTGCCGGCGATTTGTTGAACGGCGTTTACAGTACATTAAATCAACTGACGGGAAGCCAGCAGTTTCCTCAACTGAAGAACCAGAAAATCGTCCTCAATCCTTACAATTTTTACGACGCAAAATTCAGAACACTCTACCCTCTCGTCAATGCCGAAATCCTCATAAATCAAAAAGCCAAGTCAAAAAACATTGATCTGAAGTCGGCCGAAATAAACGTGTACAAAAGAGAACTGGTAAAAGAAATTAAGACAGCGTATTTTAAATACCTACAGGCTAGCGAAGCAGTTCAGTTGTATGACAACGGCCTTGCACTTCTGGGCGAACTGAAAAAGGTGAATCAGAGCCTCGTGAGCAATGGCGTCTCAAATACCTCCATTGTAGTAAAATCTACTGCTGAAATATCAAAACTTCAGTCACAGCGTGCAGAGGCGGATAACAACAGGCAAAATGCAAAGGCTTATTTCAACTTCCTCATCAACAGAGATTTTGACACAGAAATTGTCTCAGATAATACCTACACTTCAGAACAAACCACTTTCAGCAAAAGCATCACCCCAGACATAAAAAGCAGGGAGGAGCTTGAAAAACTGCAGTCAGCCATTTCACTGGCAGGACTGGGAATTGACTATCAGAAAGCATTTTTCAGACCCAGGCTGAATTTGTTTCTGGATCTCGGCTCCCAGGGTTTTCTGGACAAGCGCGGGCAGAGTCTGTATGCATTCGGAGGGATTGCCTTTGAATACCCTATTTACGATGCAAAACGAAATTCAAGTCGAATACATCAGGCGGAAATGGATCTCAATGCCATCAAAACTCAGAACGAAAATGTCGAAAGGCAACTTGAATTGCAACTTAAAGTAGCTGTCAACTCCTATTACGCTGCACTTTCACAATTCGAAAACTCCAAAGATCAGATTGCGCTGAACAAGCGGTACTATGGCGACCTGCTGAAGAAATACCGGGAGGGGCAAGCACTTCTTATAGAACTGCTGGAGGCACAGACGCAACTGCTGAATGCGCAACTTCAACGCTCCATTCAACTTTCGAATGTCTGGATAAAACTCAGTGACATCGAGAGAATCAGCGCCGCATATCCACTCCGTTAACCATATGCTCTCTGCAACCGACTCAAGAGTTTTTTTATTTTTTCAATTTCATATTCACAGGTCCAAAAGGCATATTTTTTTAATTTTGCATTGGTAATTTTGATACATTTTCATGTGACAAAAACCTCAATTTGAGAGGCTAAATCAAAAGAATAATGACATTTGAACTATACAATAAATTATCCGCACAGCCTCAGGTACTGGTTTTCCCAATAATCCAGGATGGCAGCCAATCTGAACAGATTGAGAAAATTGCTAAAAGACTTCGTTTCTCTGCAGACACAGTCAAATCGGACTTCAAGGCCGGACTGAAGGAATGTCTACCGGTTTACCTGAAAGGTAAATTCAGTAAGGTATACTTTCTGGGACTGGGCGAAAATCCGGGATTTGGTGAGTTCCTGAACGCTGCGCGAAGTTTTGTTCACAACCACCGCAATAAACTTCCCCAATGTATAGGTATTGACCTAAACTTCTTAAGTGGCAAAAATAATCGTTCATTTACTGAAGCATTTCTGAACGGCATAGTGCTGGGCACTTACAACCTCTCTCTGTACAAAACGGACAAGAGGGAGAAAGCAGCATTCGAAGGAGATACTGGTGAAATTGTGGTCTTTTCCCGCTTGTCAAAAGGCAGGTTTGATCAGATTGCGCACAAGGCAATGATCGTTGGGGAGACGCAGCTCAGAATCTTTGACCTGGTCAATGCACCTGCCAACAAAAAAACACCCAAAATACTTGCTGAGTGGGTTGTTTCTTCCTCGAAAAAATACGGTTTTCAGAGTAAAATCTTCCTGGGCAGAAAGGAGCTTGAAGATTTGGGTGCACATGCCCTACTCGCAGTCAACAAGGGTAGCGAAGAACCCCCTGCCCTGATTGTTATGGAGTACAAGCCCGAAGCAAAAGGAAACTATCCCAAAGTAGGACTGGTAGGTAAAGGAGTTACCTTTGATACAGGTGGAATTTCCCTCAAACCCTCGGCCGGAATGCACAACATGAAAAGTGATATGGGCGGTGCAGCCGCAGTGCTTGGAACCATGGAAGCCGTTGCCAGAATGCAACTACCAATACACCTTATTGCAGTGGTACCAAGTACCGAAAACTGCGTGGACGGCGCAGGAACAAAGCCAAGTGATGTTTTCGGTTCTTACTCTGGTAAAAACATTGAAATGATAGATACTGACGCAGAGGGTAGACTAATTCTTGCAGATGGCCTATCCTATATTGTAAAAAACTACCATCCGGAAATACTCATTGATTTGGCTACACTTACAGGCAGCATTATTGCAACCTTAGGTCATGCAGCTGCCGGTATGTTCACAAACAATGACAAGCTTGCTGAGGAACTTTACAGAACCGGCAGCGCCTGCGGAGAACGCGTCTGGAGACTTCCCCTCTGGGACCAGTACAAAGATGATCTTAACTCCGACATTGCTGACATAAAAAACCTTAGTGGCAAACCTTTTGCAGGAGCCATTACCGCTGCAAAATTCCTCGAGGCATTTACTGACAAACACGCTTCCTGGGTACACCTAGACATTGCCGGAATGGCCTTTAGCGACTCTGAATATGCAACGATGAAAAGTGGAACTGCATACGGTGTTAGGCTACTGACAGACTTCATTGAGTCATTAAATTGATTCAATGCCTTCATCATATCTTGACTAATCCAATGTACTCTTCGTACCGATTTAATAGTACTATGCGACTTCTATTCTCTCTGATAATATTAACTGCTTCAGCCTCTTTTTCACTCGCTCAGAAATCTGCACCTGTCTCTCAGCAGATGCGTTTTGAAGCAATGTTGAAAGGGGACACCATGGTATTAGATAAGGTACTAAGTGAAGAGCTCACCTATTTACATTCAAACGGTCTTTTTGAAAACAAGAGGGATTTTATCAGAAACATCAGCAGTAAAAAACTGGTGTACGAAAATATCAAGCTCGAAAAAATGCAGATCCGTAGAACTGGCCGTATTTCCATTATTCAGGGTACCGGACGGTTTAAAGGGGTAATCAGAGGCAATCCCTTCGAGGTAAAGTTACATTACATTTCTATTTATAAAAAAACCAATATGAGGTGGAAACTCATAGCATGGCAATCACTTAAAGCAGACGCATAAGTGCCGAAAAACCAATATCCAATCGAAAACTGTACTACATTTTATCATGTCACATTTATACTTTTTTTATCCCATATTTTTATCCTCTCCCGGACTCAACCTGCAGGTCTGAAGAAAACAAATAATTTTTACAATTTATTTATTTTCAATTATTTATATTTTTTTACACTCAAGCACTTTGTTAAGAAAGAGCTGTTTCCGGTCCAAATTTTATTCAAAATCATCATTTCTAATTTTATTATCCGACTAACCTGATTATCAGGAAATTACAATATTGATTTTTTCTTAGTTAAAAATCGTTGATACTTTTTTTAATTTACTGATTTTCAATATTTTACAATGTTGATATCTTTGTTAATTTTCTGATTTTCAATTTATTAAACATGTTAGTAAACCCCTTGAAGCATCAAAGAAATTTACTTTTTTTTAAAGCTTCACTTTTTTTTTCAAAGAATAATATTCACCTTTGTACACCCAAACAAACAGTCAAGAGAAGATAAATCAGCTGAGAATACGGATTTGTCACGAAATCTTCTCATATCAGCACGATTCTGGTGTTGATAAAAACCAAGCGGGATTTTTACTGCAATCAAAATGTGAATTGATTCACATAGCAACAAAACAAAACAGATGATCAAAGAACATCAGTCTGTATGGGCAAATTGTCTAAAAACAATACAGAAAAACATCAACGCGCAAAGTTACAAAACCTGGTTTGAACCGATCAAGCCGGTAAATCTGCATGAAAATGTTTTGACCATACAAGTTCCAAACAGATTTTTTTACGAATGGCTGGAGGAGCACTATGTGTCACTTCTTAGAATGTCTGTTCGCCAGGAATTGGGCGAAAGGGGTCGCCTTGAGTACCAAATCATGGTTACAAGACCACAACAAAATGATTCAAAAAACCGAAGTTCTTTTGTAGCCCAAAACAGTACTTCTCTGCAAGGCTCCAAGATCACTACAGGAAATGATGTCAAACAAAATGGGGAACCCAAAAGCACCTCATCTTCTGGACAGATTGTCAATGTTGCTGAAATAAAAAACCCATTTGTTATTCCGGGAATCAAGAAAATGAAAATTGATCCCATGCTGAACGCCAACTATACTTTTGATACTTTCATTGAGGGAGATTGCAATCGTTTGGGTCGTTCTGCGGGCCTTGCGATTTCTAAAAAACCTGGCGGAACTGCTTTTAATCCGCTATTTATTTTTGGAAATGTCGGACTGGGCAAGACCCACCTGGCTCAGGCCATCGGAAATGAAGTGAGTTCCCGGTTCACCGATAAAAATGTATTGTATGTTTCGGCGGAGAAATTTACCAATCAAATCATCGAAGCAATCAAGAACGGTTCCATCAATGATCTGGTCAATTTCTACCAGCTCATAGACGTTTTAATAGTAGATGACATACAGTTTCTGGCTACAAAAACCAAAACACAGGAGATTTTCTTCCATATATTCAACCAGTTGCATCAAAACGGAAAGCAGCTCGTCATTACATCTGACCGACCTCCAAAAGATCTGGAGGGCATGGAGGAAAGACTAATATCCCGTTTTAAGTGGGGATTGAGCGCCGATCTGAGTGAGCCGGATTTCGAAACACGTATGGCAATTCTTGAAGTCAAACTCAAGAAAGAGGGACTGGAGGTACCTTCTGATGTTGCAGAATTCATCTGCTACAACATCAAAAATAACATACGTGAACTAGAAGGCGTGTTAGTGTCACTTGTTGCTCAATCAGCCCTTGTCCGAAAGGAAATCGACCTAGAACTGGCGAAGGAGGTCATCAGAAACTTTGTGTCGCAGATTAACAAGGAAATAACTGTAGAATACATCAAAGGATTGGTTGCAGAACACTTCAATTTGCAGCCGGAGAAACTACAAGGCAAAACCAGAAAACGTTCCATTGTTATCGCAAGGCAACTGTCTATGTATCTTGCAAAAAACCTAACCTCAAAGTCTTTGAAAGGCATTGGAGAAATGTTTGGCGGTCGCGACCACTCTACCGTAATATACTCTTGCAAAACTGTACAGGATATGATGGATACTGATTTGGTATTTAAAGACACTGTAGCAGAGCTTGAGAAGAAACTGAGAATGAGTCTAAACGGAAAATAAAATTGCCGAAAACCTGCGTTTATGGTCAGTTAAAAGCTTTTCATTTGGCAAAATTTATAAAAAAAGTTTCCGCTAAATTTGGAAACGTCAGTGCTAAAATTGTATCTTTGCATCGCTTTTAAAGAAAAGCATTTGTACTGATACAAATTTCAACATAAGTTGAGTTTGGAGGGATGGGTGAGTGGCTGAAACCACCAGTTTGCTAAACTGACGTACGGGTAACTGTACCGAGGGTTCGAATCCCTCTCCCTCCGCTTTTCTTAATGCTGAATAAACAATAACACCGTTCGGGGTGTAGCGCAGCCCGGTTAGCGCACCTGCTTTGGGAGCAGGGGGCCCCAAGTTCGAATCTTGGTACCCCGACAACAATCAGTCCTCACATTTTTGTGGGGATTTTTTTTTATCAATCTCCTGGCACCTACCTGAGTAAAGGCGATTCACTCTTCCCTATCGTAATACAACTTATAATACGGCTTACCTTTTTCTTCATCAAAGCCCCTTTCAATCAGGTCTCTCCTACCATGAACATAAAGGGAAAAATTTGTATCCAGTTTGATGACACTTTTGAAAACGCGGTTGGTTTTTCGGACAGCCTGTCTGTTGATGTCAAATTGGTCTTCGAGGGGTATTCCACCATACTCACTATATTCAGTCTTGTAGGCTTTATACACCTCCTGCTGCTCTGGGTCTTCGAATAGTGTGGCAGCAAAATCGTTGATCTCAAAACTATCGTTTTCCTTAAAATAGTACGACGATTTGTTGAGCAAGTCCACTTTAGCCGGTGTGTCCAACTGAAACTTTGCCGGAGCTTTGTGGTTGATAAAATCATTGGTCAATTCCATGAAATGACGGGTATGAAAATAATCATCCTGTAACGGGGTAATCTGCAGAAATTGGTCTTGCCAAATAGAGGGCTCATCCTTTTTCTTCAGGTTGTCTACCGACAACACCCTGTATCCTTCCGCTTCGTCAGCTCCAAGAATCAGCGCTGCCATCGCAAGCTTCGAAGTTTGAATGCCATCCATAACACCTAATATATAGGCATCAGAATGCTTTTCCACCCGCAAAAAAGGTTCCTTTTGAACTACCTTAAAAATACCTATCGCAGGAAGCTTTGAATCATCTAAACCAATTTCATTCAGTAAGGCCACAAAAAACTCACCACCTTTGATTCTGGAATGTAGTGAGCAACTGTACATGCGATCCGTCAACACTTTTGCCTGCTCTGACAAAGTTTCGGGATTTTCAAAAATCTGAAGGCATGATTGGTACACTTCGTTGTGGCTCACGTCTTCTCCATGGGTAAAAGAGAAGAAAGCCTCTGATTTCTCAAATGACTTGATAAATGTATGTATCAGTACTTCATGAACGTAGTCATTGACCGTTACCAGTGTTGTTGATGGGATTACTACACCCTCGTTGAGTTCTTTATTGCCCGTCCAAGTGATGGAAAGTTTGAGCACTGTCGCCTGAGAAAAATCTAACATTCCGAATTGAAGTTTGTAAGTTGCAAATGTAAGAACAAATCTGAATGCCTATTTTTTCCGGCCAATATATAATCCCGAAATTACCAGAATTGTTCCGATGATAGTATAATGGGTAATACCCTCATTAAGAAAATATGCTGAATAGGCAAATCCGAATACCGGACAAAGAAACAACCAAAGTGATGCCCTGGTTGGCTCCGTCTTAAGCAAAATTAACCAAAGTTGAACAGCTGCAATAGAAACAGGGAAAATAAGCCAGGCAACACTAAACCAGAAACGGCCATTGAGATCATTCGCTGCGGGCTCAAGAAACGTCAGCGTAAAGGGCAGCAAAAAGAATGCTCCAAAAAGTATCTGCCACCCGTTTATACTAAGCAGAGGCAGCTCCCATTTACGACTCTGAAAATACACTGTTCCGAAAGAATACGATAACATACTAAAAAATAGCAGTGCCACACCTTTAAGGGTCACGCTTGCGGTCAGCAGCAAAGGATAGGTTGCAACTGCCACACCTATTAAGCCCAAAAAAAGTCCTGTCCATATTTTCCTGGAAACAACATTTTTGAGCCATAAAGCATGCAATATACTAATCAGTAGCGGACAAAGGGCAACACCTAATGTGCCAATTCCCGCCGTTATCTGCTGAATAGCGAATACGAATGCACTGAGATAAATGGTTACATTAAGGAGACCGTAAATCATCATTGGCAACCACTCTCCTTTCGACGGTCTGACTTGCTTACCAAGCACTACAGAAATCAAAAGCATGATTATTCCTGCCAGAAAAAAACGGGTATTGGAGAGAACCAAAGGTTGCGCCGCCGTTAGTCCAATTTTTGTCACTACCGAAGCAGACGCCCAAAGTGAAGCAAATAAAAAACCAGTAATCAATCTTTGCATTCCAACTACAGGTTACGGGTTATAGAGCAAAAAAATCTGGCTGCTCGCCCTTTACGGGGAGCAGCCAGAGCTGTAAAATAACTGATTTTAAAAATCAATGTTTACTTAAGCATGATAACACGCTGCATCTTTTTACACTGATCATTAATTTCCAAACATACATTGTACATACCTCCATCCAAATCAGACAAGTTCCAACGAGCAGTATAGTACCCTGCAAGGCTTGGACCCTGATCAAGTGTTGCCACAAGTCTTCCTGTCGCATCATACAATTTGAGGACAACCTTATCAACATTGGTAGCAAGATTGAAATTGATATTCAAATCTTCTGTGAACGGATTAGGGAAGCACTTCATTGCGCCGTGTCCGGTCAACACATCAGATTCAACAGCAGGCTTAGCATCAATAACCACCTGAGTTCCAGAAACTGTATTTGTTCCACTTGAAGGATTAGCTAATGTTGTTGATTTGATCAAAGTAAGGTTCGAAGTACAGTAGCTAATGTTACCACAACCATCTGCAACCCTTAATCTCACAGGAATAACAATCTGACTTGCACTGGAAGGTATCATGCTTCTGGAGACTGTCACTGCTCCTGCAAAGTTGGTACAGTTCGCATTGGTAGAAGCATTACAAACAGCAAATGACAATGTGCTTGAGCAACCATCAAAACTTCCATTATTGAACATTGATGCAGGCAACGTCTGATTGGTATTTCCAATGGTGACACTGAAATCTCTGCAAATTGCAGTCGGTGCTGCTTTGTCACGAAGATAAATTCTTTGAATGGCAGTGGCCGAATTACCGTAAGCATCAGTTGCTCTCCAGGTTCTGGTCAGCAACTTGGTATATTTCAGGTCTGCAGACTTAGACGCACAACCGCTAACATCGGCAGTAACATCGCTGATTATTGTCAATGATGGAGATGAATCACAATTGTCCTGCGCTACTGGAGTTGAACCTGGCAGTGAAGCAGGGAAATCACAAGCATCGACTACAATAGTAGCCTGAGACGAAGTCATAACCACCCTAGGCACCTCAAGATCCACCACAGTAACGTTGAATGAACATGATCTTCCTGCAGCTACCAATGCTGAGTAGGTTACAGTGGTTACACCTCTGTTCAATGATAAACCTGATATAGTACCATTACCGCTTCCACTTGTTGCTCCCGATAGTGTATACTTCAATAGAGAAATATCACACAAGTCAGTAATTGTAGGATTCAATCCACTGCTCGCCAATACAGTTGTAGAACAATTATAGTTATTATACCCGTCTGTATTGGTATTCATCGTTCTGTCAGAAGGACAGGTAATGACTACCTCATTTGTGAATACAGTAACCTGATCGGTGTTTTTACAACCATTTGAGCCTGTTGCTGTAACGGTGTAAGTGGTCGTCTGAACCGGACGAACAAATGTTCCATTTACTACGCCGTTGCTCCAAGTCAAGGTTCCAGTACCAGAAGCCTGTAGGAATGCCCTATTGTTGCTACAACTAAGCGTCACGTCAGAACCAGCATTAACTGTCGGTATGTCTGTAAGGACTGTTACATTGGCTGAACCACTCGCCTCTCCATCACAATTTGCATCCTGTACTGATAGCAATGTGTATGTTCCCTCTGCAGGGTTGGTAATAACAAATGGATTCGCCATATTTCCTACTACGGTAGTTGGATTACCATCAAGTTCATATTTGAATGTCCAAGGTCCTGTTCCTGTGAATGCAATACCAACAGTTGGTAAAGCTTCGTTTGCACAGACAGTTGCACCACCGGTCATTACAGCAGAAACATGTGCACGAACATTTACGGAATACGTTGCGGTTGCAACTACAGGATTACAACCTGAAGTTCCTGATACAGTCAAAGTCAACGTTACAGTTTTACCTGCGTCTCCCTCTCCGGCAATGTAAGTCGGATCAATGGTAGTTTCATCTGTTAAGGTTCCTGTACCATTGTGAGACCACAAGATAGTACCATTAGCAGCACTTGCTCCAGCAACTACCGCAGATCCATTATCACAGATTGTTTCAGATCCACCTGCAGCAGCAGTTGGTGGTAGTGTAGGAAGCTCAATTTGAGTATTGTATGTGACTGTACTAGTATTTCCTCCTGCATCTGTAGCCGTTACAGTAACGATGGCTGAACAAAGACCATCTGTCGATGCTGTTAAATTTACAGCACCACAATTATCAGTGGCTGTCGTTGCTGCAATTGCCGCAGTTTCTGCATCGAGTATTGAAGTGTATTTTCCACCAATACTACCTGCTACTACTACAGGTGCAATATTGTCCTTCGCAGTCAATACTACTGTCTTAACATCAGTATTGCCAGCAGCGTCTGTAGCTGTTACAGTTACAGTGGTCGTAGCATTGTGTACTGACGAAATGACTGCTCCAACTGCTGGAACCTGTGTTATGGTCGTTCCTGCACAATTATCTGTGGCAGTGCCGCGTACATCAGGGATAGTCACCTGGCAGTCAGCGTCAAGTGCAACGTTTTGATCTGCACCTGCAGTCAATACAGGTGAAGTGTTGTCCTTCGAAGTCAATACTACTGTCTTAACATCAGTATTGCCAGCAGCGTCTGTAGCTGTCACAGTTACAGTAGTCGTAGCGTTGTGTACTGATGAAATGACTGCTCCAACTGCTGGAACCTGTGTTATGGTCGTCCCTGCACAATTATCTGTGGCAGTACCGCGTACATCAGGGATAGTCACCTGACAGTCAGCATCAAGTGCAACGTTTTGATCTGCGCCTGCAGTCAATACTGGTGAAGTATTGTCCTTCGCAGTCAATACTACTGTCTTAACATCAGTATTGCCAGCAGCGTCTGTAGCTGTTACAGTTACAGTGGTCGTAGAATTGTGCGCTGACAAAACTACAGCTCCAACTGCAGGAACCTGTGTTATGGTCGTCCCTGCACAATTATCTGTGGCAGTGCCGCGTACATCAGGGATAGTCACCTGGCAGTCAGCATCAAGTGCAACGTTTTGATCTGCACCTGCAGTCAATACAGGTGA
>CANHEE010000038.1 GCA_947459655.1 Lewinellaceae bacterium | reverse complement strand
CAATAAAAATAAACCATCCACCTATTTGGCAAATCCAGTAAAGTTTATTTTTAGCTATTGATTTCAAGTGCTTTTTAAAATGATTATGTTATGTAATGTTAACAGTTATTTATAACGATTGCCGTCTTCCCATTTTACGGTTTCTTTTGAATTGGCGCAAGAGCGTCCAAGCCATGACTCGTCAACAGAAATATCTCTGAAAACTACTGTGCGATAATTGGATGGATGTAAGTCCTTTTTCATTGTATAATTCAGTTTTTTACCTTCTAAACAGGAATAATATTTTAAAAATGGTCGCAAAGTTAATTGCTTTTTTAAAAGTTGTCAAATTTTTTTGAAATTTAATTCAACAACTTCAGCAATCAGCTTCAACCCTTTATTTTTATCCGTTCATGGATATTAAAAATTCGTGGTTGTTCTGGGTGCCGTTCATCTGCTTGAGCAGGAATTCCATGGCCTCCTCAGGCTTCATATCGGCAAGGTGGTTCCTGAGAATATACATTCTCATCATGGTATCCTTGTCCAGTAGCAGATCGTCGCGACGGGTGCTAGATTTTGTAAGATCAATTGAAGGGAACAAGCGTCTGTTAGCCAGATTTCTATCCAGCTGTAGTTCCATGTTACCCGTTCCTTTGAACTCCTCAAAAATCACTCCATCCATTTTGGAACCGGTATCGATCAGCGCTGTTGCCAATATGGTCAGGGAGCCTCCGTGTTCTATCTTCCTTGCAGCACCAAAAAACTTCTTTGGCTTCTGCAGCGCGTTGGCTTCCACACCACCGGATAGTACTTTTCCACTGGCCGGTGCAACTGTATTGTATGCCCTTGCAAGACGAGTGATGGAATCCAGCAGGATAACTACATCGTGACCGCACTCAACCAGGCGTTTTGCCTTTTCAAGTACGATGCCGGCAACACGCACATGCTGGTCTGCCGGCTCATCAAAAGTTGAGGCAATCACTTCAGCATTTACACTGCGCTTCATATCGGTTACTTCCTCCGGACGCTCATCTATCAGCAGAATAATCAGGTACACCTCGGGATGGTTTTTCGCGATGGCGTTGGCAACATCTTTGAGCAGGTAGGTCTTACCTGTCTTCGGTTGTGCAACGATTAGTCCACGCTGCCCCTTTCCTATTGGTGTAAAAAGGTCAATCATCCGTGTACCGTAATCTTTTCCCGTTGGTGAGGTACAGAGATTTAATTTCTCACTTGGGAACAAAGGTGTCAGATAGTCAAAAGGCACGCGATCGCGAATGTCCTTGGGATCCAAACCATTGATTTTCGATACGCGCAGCAGTGCAAAATATTTTTCGCCCTCCTTGGGTGGACGAATGGCTCCGCGAACTGTATCACCCGTACGCAGACCAAAAAGTTTGATCTGAGAGGGCGAAACATAAATATCATCAGGTGAAGTCAGGTAATTATAGTCCGCAGAGCGAAGAAAACCATAACCATCTGGCATCATTTCCAGTACCCCTTCCCCTTCTATCAGTCCATCCAGTTCTATGTTGAATGCCTGTACAGGTGCCTGCCTGCGTTCGTGGTGCTGAGGCCGTTCTGTCGGCGGCTCTACCGGCTGCGGTTCCTGAGTAGCGGCAGCTTTTACAGGCTCTGCTTCCGGAACCGCTGTTCTTACAACGACTACCTCTTCATCAATTTCATCAACATCAATTGCTGCGGGGATTTGTTGTGGCTGTACAACAGAACGGACATCCTCTTCGTAATTAAACACATCTTCTTTTCCGGGACCGCGAGGATTCTGTATTTTTTTATTGCTTTGCTCAGTCCTTGGGGCTGGCTTTATGTTTTCTGCCACAGGTGCTGTCTCACTAATTTCCTGGCTTTCGTCCTTGTTTTTTCGTGGCCGCATTTTTACTTTCATATTGGCATTTGCACCTGATTTCTGTTTGTTCTCCTGCTGCTCGCGGGGATTGTTTCCTCCCGTAGTGGTAGGCCGGATATTTTTTTCTCTGTTTTCTCTGGGATTTTTTGGTGCGGACACGGGTTTTGATTCTTTGCTCAATGCCTGTGCATCCAGTATCTTGTAAATCAGATCTGTTTTACTCAACTTTTTTGCACCTTCAATATTCAGATTTTCTGCTATTTCCTTGAGTTCAGGAACCAGCATGTCATTCAATTGAAGAATGTTATACATAGATTAAGTTTGTTTGTTTTTTGTCTAACAGGCAAAATGGACCACAGTAGACTTTAAGGAAATTTATCGCTTCTACCCGATTGTTTCACCGGGCCAAAGAATATTTAAGGAAGAAATGGATTGTTTATTCGGAAGTGTTTTACACGAAGAGCAAAACCTCAGAAGTAAATACGCAGACATCTTGAAATGCCCGGCAAAGATAAATGTTTTTTTCGATTGTGGTATTTTTTTAATTTTTTTTTAAAAAAGCCGACAAATTTTGTCGCTTTTCAGTTGATAAGCACTTTTTTTGGGGAAAAATTGCAGGCTTCACGAATACATATCGACCTATGAAAACAAAGCTACTTGTGCTGTTTCTCCTCACTATATTTTTCTACTCATGCAAAGAGAAGGAAAAATCGGCTGAAGAAAAAAAACCTTTTGCGGACTGTAAATGTGGCAGGCCAACACCCATTTTCAACAGCAATGTCCCGGATTTTGTGTCGGGCCACAACTTTGCCATTACCTCCGACGCGGGTGTGGAAATCATCACCTATAAAAACGGTACCAAATTGCAAATCGTTCAGACAGGATGCAACGATATCAGACAAGAATTCTCCTTCATTTATACTGAACCAAAATTCAGGAATCTGGCAGATAGCTCATGGGTGAACAATGCCATTGATGAGTTCCGGAAAATTGGAGGTTCTGCGCCTGAATTCCAACCTTTTGCACTATGGGGAAATGCGATAGAGGCCAGAAAGCAGGAGTTTCATATCGGCGAAGACAAGGAGCTGGAAAAGGGGTTTTTCGTAAAGGTTGATAAAATTGCCAGCGCAACGGAAACTACCATGATCGTAACAGTCTATGCCGATGACTGTCCTGGCTTGAAAAAATAATGACCCAACCGGACGGCAGGGTCATTATTTTATTCATGCTTCGTATTTTCTGTAAAACTCCCTGAATGTAATCATTCTCTGGTCTTTTTCATCCCACAGTTTGTGGCTCATGTATTTGAGGCTTTCGCTAAACGTTACCGTAGTAATGAATTTCTGGAAAACCGGATTTTCATCCTTGCAGCGCTGAAGATTATAGTTTGGAATCAGCGAACTGAGGTGGTGAATGTGGTGTATCCCGATGTTTCCTGTAAGCCACTGCACGACTTTTGGAAGCTTATAGTAAGTACTTCCTCTCAATGCCGAAAGCACATAATTCCAGTTTTGCCTCCATTGTTTGTATGAGTATTCGTGTTGGTGCTGCACATAGAAAAACCAGACAGCAATCATTCCAAAAAACACAAGAATTGGCAAGTTGATTTTCAAAAAAACACTTAGTCCCAGTGACCAGATAACGGCTCCGTAAAAAGCAATAATGAATAAATTACTCCACACAAGCGCCATTCTTGCACTCTCCCATCCGGCCTTCTTGATAAAGGGCAGACGGTTGTGAATCATGATGTAATAAAGGGAACCTACGCCGAACAACACAAGCGGCATCCTGTATATTCTGTAACGGAAACGCTGCCAAGGTGTCATTTTTTTGAATTCTTCAACCGTATACAAGGTGACATCTCCAATATCTCTGCTGTCTTCTTCGAGTTGTCCATTGTGGCCGTGGTGATAATTATGTGACTTCGCCCAATATTTGTAGGGAATCATGCTGAAGAGACTGCAGACAAAGCCTACAGCGTCATTCCATTTTCTGGACTTAAAGTACGACTGGTGACCGCAATCATGCTGGATGATGAAAATACGCACCAGAAAAAAAGCATTTAAAAATGCAAGTAGCAGCGTTAGGGAATAGGAAATACTCAAACTCCAGTACATGACTACCCAAAGCAAAATAAACGGCCCGAAGGACGTAATCATTTGCGGAATAGCAATTTTCATATCCGGATCCTGGTACTTCTTGACCATCTTTTGCCAGTTTTCCATGACATAATTCAGGTCGTCCTGTTGTACTTTTTCATTTACAGGAATGGTATCTGACACTTTCATTTAGAACAATTAACTTTTATAAATAAACTCCGCAAAGATAAATACAAGTGCATATACCTCCAAACGATTTACGATGAGTATTTTCACAACTCAGGACAGGAAACAAATGTCAACAGCATAAAGTTCGGGGTTCCTTCCCCGCATTTCAATAAAGAAGTGTACCATCCAAGACAACCTCAAAAAAAAATGCCCCGAAGGTCGGTAATGACTTACGGGGCATTTGAATATTGTATCCTGTTTTACAGATTAATCCTCAGTGCAAGGGAGTGATTACCCTTCCATGGATTAGTAGCCTGGTAGCCATAATCAATTCCAAGTCCGGTATCTTTGTTGCCCTTTTTAAACGGCACCTGTACAGAGAAACCTGCACATGGTCCGGTAATAACGGGTTTGTCAACAGAGTTGGATTTAATACCTACCTCATGTCTGTAACCTCCGCGTAGCGAGAAAAGGTTCATGAATTTGAACTCAAGTCCTCCACCGACATTATCACGAGAAAAAGAGTTGGAGGTAAACTGACCGACAACGCCAAGACGCGCCTTGTCACTGAACACAAAGTCGTATGCGGCACCGATATTAAGTGTGGAAGGCAATTCGAACTTCTGAGAGCGATGCTGTGCTGTGATGTTATAGGTATACTGTCCCTCCTTATTTGGTGTCGGGAAAGAAAGTCCCTGACCATTGAATGTCATAGCACCGCCGATATTGCGCAAAGCAATACCAAATTTAAAGTTATCGTTCTTGCCTGTGACATACTGAACACCAGCATCAATCGAGAATCCGAAGCTGCTCACCTGCGCTATGGACTCAGAAATACCGTGAAGCATGGTTCCTACAGAAATTTTGTTTTCGAATTTGTAAGAGTAACCCACACCCAGATTGAAGATATTAGGAGAGAAAGTAGCTCCTGTTACTCCTCCGAGTTCCTCTTTGGACTCTTCAAGTTTTCCAACATTGATTGACATCAGACCTACTGTCAGTGCACCACCTTTGCCAACACCCTTGGAGAAGCCAAAGGCATTGATATTGATGTCTGAGCCGCTGAAATATCTTGTATGGGAAAGCGCAATCTCCGTAGAGGAGATTCTGGCTCCTCCAGCAGGATTGATGTGAAGCGCTTCAACGCCGGTTGAAGTAGCAACCGTCATGGCATGCAGACCGGCACTTCTGGCCCATGGGTTTATCAAAACCTGAGAGGCTCCTGCCTGTCCCTGGCGATCCGGGTTGCCAGCAAAAACTGCTGCTACGGAAGCCGACAGAAAAATGGAAAGTATGATTTTACGCATAATAGATTATGATTTAAAGGCTTGAACTTGTCCGGCGTTTTTTATTCCGGACAAGTTCATACCATTGTAAACAATTGATTAAAGTCCTGAAGGATCGAACGGACGCAACACACCAAACCATTTGATGGTTTTTTCGCCAAGACCCTCTGCATTGATGTGGATAATATACGTTCCACTTGCAACCGGTATACCTTTGCTGTTCTTCAGATCCCACTCGAGCGCAGGCGAAACCTGATACAGATTCACACCAGGGTTACTGCTTGTAGATTTGGCAGGAACCTCATCTCGCTTGTACTGTCGTATAAATCTACCGTCCAATGAGTAAATTGTCACCACACACTTGGCTGGAAGGTTGGCAATCTTAACCGTATTTGAGAACTGGTTGATTTCGTATGCAGAATATGCGTAGTAAGGATTTGGAATTACCTTGATTGCGTCAAGTGCAGAAGCCTTCTCCTCAGTACCACTTAATTCAGTTGTCTGAGCTCCGTTGAGAGAGAAACTATAAACCGGATAGTTGTTGTTAGAACCAGTTCCCTTGAACACCTGGTACGGATTGTCAACCCGGATTTTTATGGTCACCTCGTTCGGCACAATACCATCCTTGTAGCTCAACAATTTGGCTGCGTTCGACATCACAGGCATAGACGCCCAACGGATGTTTTTAACGACATTTTGCTGTGAATTCGGATTGGCAGTGAGTACGTCAAAATCTGTCTTCCAGTTGGCATACGGCTGGTCTGTAACATAAATATAATGTCCACAGCCTGCCGCAAGATTGGATGCAGTACGCTGAGCAGGGCCTCCCTGATTTTTCAATGTTACAATGGTATCAGATGTCGGATTCCATATCATGTCTCCTCCTGTCGGTGCCTGTGAGAAATTGTAGATAGACTCAAGGCCTGGATTGTTGGTATAATCATAACCTGAATTCTCACCGAAGAAAATTTCCAGGCGCTGTCCGGTCTCCACGTCAATAGCATATCCCGGGAACCAGCTCTTTCCTACAGTACCATCGGATGGTGCATCCGGATCGGTATCAGAACCTACACTCTTATCCTGACGGAGTGACATGTTTGCTTTGTTCGGATCAGCAAATCCTTTTGGTAGCAAACCATCATCAGCATACATCTGGTTGCAGGTTTCTACCACAATACAGCGGCTCCACTTGCTCTTATCAGGAGTCAAAATAATATCTACGTTGTTCACATTTGCTAGACGGGTTCTATTGGTCGCATAGAATGCAGCATTTTTAGTATTAATCCATCCAGGTGACGCGAAAGGATCGGTAACCGTTCCGGCCGTACGAAGCTTGTAGGCACACATAGAATATGGAACAAATTGACCCCCAAGTACTGAAGTAGACAATTTCTGCTTTGGATCTGTAGCACCAAGTTCCTCCAGACCAAGGTTCAATACAAAATCAAATCCCGGCTGAGAGCCATCTGTGATTCCACCAAACCAATTGGATTTTGCCGGATCCTTGTATTCAATGTCCTTTACATTTTCCGGAACAGCGATGGTTCCATTTGAAAGGATTTTAAGCGGATCGCTTCCCACCTCCGGAGTCTGCGCAATAGCAATGGAGAAGCCATACTTTGCAATAATCTGCTCATTTAGTCGCTGAATGCTCTGGTCTGAAAGCGTGGCATTGGCATCACCTTTTTTCGTGAGCTTCCATCTAGTATTGGCATCTAGCGTTGCGTCATTCGGAGTATCGTCGAAGAAAGCAAGTTCATAATCGCCATCTTTCACTTCCAGTGGATTGTAGATGTTGATAGAGATAGGACCTCTTCCCGGTTTGTATGTGATTTTCTGATCAAAAGTACCGTTCATGATCTTGTCGCGTGTCTCCTGAGACATCTCTACAAAATTACCTCCAATACCTACACCATCAAGACGGGTAATCACAGCACCATCACCATAAGCTGACTTCACGTTTCTGTCAACGATAGGTCTTGGAATTGCTATATAAGTCTTCACGTTGTTTCGACCTTCAAGATATGGACGTTTCTGTCCGATTCCTGAACTTTTGTCAAAATTACTGAAGTTGTTGTGCGCATATGCAACAACAGCAAAATAGTACTTCTTATGGTTGATTAACGTTTTATTGTCACCCTTGGCAAAAAGGTCTTTATCAATTTTGAATGTATGTTTCAGACCTCCGTTGGCGGCATCTACCTGTAAAGTAGGGTAATATGCCGGAGTAGATACATTGAATGGATCAGGGATACTGGTCCAGTTATAGATTTTTCTGACATCGTTGCTGATGTCAACCTGTGCCACCAGACGAATCTTGTCAGAACCCTGGTCTACTAGACTTTTACTGTAAGAAACCTCTGGACCGGCAAGCTGGTATACTTTATAACCCTCAAAAGTGTAGAAGGAGTCAGGTTGGTTTTTATTATAGAACCAGCCGGATGGCACCTCCTGTTTGATTGGTAGACGTGAAGACTTACCATATAACTCCTGGTAGTTGTTCGAGAATGAGTTGTTGGTCAAGGTCAACACAAGATGGTTTTCAAGCTCAATGATATCGAGATCTGGTGCATCCGGACCGTCAAGGATACGGAAGCAGCGGTCAAAAAGATCCTGCGCAATATCGTCAGCACTTCTGATATCGAGCAGACTTACTTTTCCACCACCTTGATCAGGCACCCATGGCATACCGACAATCAATTCGTTGATAGCGCCCGGGTTCAAAGGGAACGGACCGGATGCCTGGATGGTACGACGGTCACCAAAAGGAAGATTTGCGTTTACCATCGACCAGCTTTTGGAGTCGTCAGGATCTCCCGGTAATGCATATTTGGTCGTTATCGCTGCCGGGTCGGTATTGTAACCGCTACCACCCTGAGTCAACGGAGTACCATCCTTCCAAACTGAATTCAGATACCGGTAAAAGTCTATCACCTGAGATGGGTCAGTAGTTGCCTGCGGCGGACCACCCACACCACCGTTGTTGTAGTACATGAAGGAAGACATTCCAATTTCTTTTGGCTCAAGCAAGCCGGTTCTTGGATTCTTCACCAAAACGCGCGGATCCAATGGTCCACGGAAGTAGTCCACACCAATGATTGGAACGTTCGTTCCATAGGTAGGCGTTCCACCCGGACAGGTTGTACCCGGGTTACCATCGGTTGCATCCTGATTGTACATATACATCAGGTTTCTTGGATTTCCATTAGGGCCCCGAGTAGTATCACATCCCACATAGTCGTCAACATAACAGCCAAGATCGGCATCTACCCACATAGCAAAGAACATGGAGTCGATTTTATCTGAAGCACGGTTGATCAAACGATAGTGCATGAATGTCATGTTGTTCAACTCGTCGTTGGTTGCATAGGCAAACGCCTGCACCTGCACCTCCATACGGATAGGCTTACCCCTAGACATGGTGTGCGCTGCTCCTCCACCTTCGTCATTGTATACCCAGAACACCATTTCATCTGCAGTCTGAGGGGCATCATCACAACCCCTTACATAGATTGACGGATAGTCGCCATCAGCAGGATCATACACCTGGTCACCATTCCTATCCCAGAAATTGGCAAGGTAATCTACGCTTGTAGGCAGGTTAAAACCCCATACATCAGAAAAGTAAGGATTTCCTTTAGATGGCCAACCCTTGATACCTTTGGATACGGTTTCAATAAACGACGCATCAATTACACGACCGTTCGCGTCTTTTTCTGCGGCTGCATACGCTGCTCTCGCCTTGTTAATATCTGCACCCAATACACGGAAATGTTTATCCCAGTTGGCACATGCCCTGGCATCCGTTGAGCCATTGCTGAAATCCAATGGACCCGGGAACCAGTCGTTTCCTGAGGTTCTGTAGGTAGTACAAGCAGTCTTGAGGTTACCCCCTTGATCGACACCACCAATCCAAACACCACCTGCAAAGATGGAAGATACCGGTGTGACACCGGGCGCTACCTTTGGGACCACATAACGGGCATCCTTAAAATCCCACCAGATATCACCTCCTCCCTGCAAACGTGCACGGACGTTGTTGATTTCAATATCTGTCTGAGACTTCGAAGTTGTACACTGATCACGGTAATTTGCTTTGGGATCCTGACCCACATTCGGGAGCGGTTTGCCATGAGACCCGATGGGTATATATGCTTTTGCACTTAAGGATATCAAAAGTACGAGTAGTACTGATAGCCGGTTTTTAAATATTCTCATTGTATTGTGATTTAATATTTCTAAAAATTGCTTAATCATTAAAAGTAGAAAGATGCACCTAGGAATACCCTTCTCGGTAGTGAGAAATTTCCCGGATTGAGCAATGCCCATCTGTACGCATCCTGGAAGGCCTGAACATCACGACCCTGCGCACGATAGCTATCCAACTCCTGGCGTCCGAAAGAAGAGTTCAGGTAACCATCATCGTTGGCATCACCAGAGTAAGAGTACACACCGAGTACATTCTGGGTATTCAATACATTCTGCACACGAAGGAATACATTCAGAGACAAATCGTTGTTGTCTTTTTTGCCTATAAAAATTCTCTTGTCAACCCTTAGGTCAAAATTGTATTTCCATGGCAGTCTTGCACCGTTGATGTCACCCAAAGTTCCTGCACCACCAAGTTTGTCTGCGACAATTTTAGCGGTGTAAGGTGTACCGGAAATCGCGTTGGCAAGAATATTCACACCAAAATTCTCCAAGATATTGACTCCAGCAATTCGAGGACCATTGTATTTCTTTCCGCTGTCAAATCTGTAATCGATTGAAGCCTGGATGTTGTGGCGCTCATCAAAAGACATCGGATAAATTGTACGAAGGTTACCACGGGATGTCAGTCCACGCTGAGAGTTCTGATCTGAACCTGTTGCATCGGCAAACTGGAGCGTATAGTTGATGTTCATTGCCACATTTCCAGTTCTTCTAAGGTCGTAACCGAAGGTAAATCCTTTTACCGTTCCGAAGTCAATGTTTCCGTATGAGCTGTAGGTATTTACAATCGGCACATAGAACAATGTCCGCCTCTGAATCATGTCGCGAAGCTCCTTGTAATACGCCGTTAGCTTCAAGGCAGATGAATTATTCAATTTCTGCTGGAATCCAACCTCGTAGTAAATGGTACGCTCAGGCTTCAGATTGGAATTATCGACCGGACTGTCATCGCTGATTCTTCCTGCATCAAGGAAATAGAAATAATCAAGCGCTGTTGCACGGAAGTTGGCTGTAGGACGTGACACAAGGATGTCATAGTTGGCATAAAAGTTCGCATCCTGTGAAATAGGGAATGAGAATGCCAAACGAGGCATCACATTTACCTGAGGTTTGTAATCCGTAAAACTGGTATTTGGATCAAATTTTTCGTCTTTGATGTAGTCAATATTCTTAACCGGCCCATCAGTTGTGTACAAAGGCTTTGGAACCGCACCATTGAAAATCAGGTTAGCATCATTCAAGGAAGTACCTTTTGCGTCATACCACTGAATGCCACTTCTGTAAGCCTGAACGGTCTTGTTTGTAGCAGTTGGATCTGTTACATATACCTTGAAATCATCTCCGACTGTACCCGGACGCTGAAGAGTTGGGTTGTTGGCAAAGAAATCCTTCGCAGACTGGATATCATACAGTGAGAAATCGTCTTTCATCACTTTGGTGTTGGCATCAAAACGGTCGATACGCACTCCCAAACGGAAGATGATGTCCTTATACTGGAATTTATCCTGAATATAAGCGGCCGTGTAAAGCGGATTGAACGCAGCAACAGGCAAGGTTCTGATTCCGTTGGCATCTCTTTTCGTAAAGAAATCGTTGAAAGTAATGGAATTGTCAAGACGCTGTCCCGTGTAGTCATAACCGTAGTACTCTACAACGCCCTGACGGGAGGTCAACTCGCGGGCTGAAAACATGCTGAGACTCAATTGCTCTGGCTTTAGCGTGTTCACATTAAAGTGCTCATCAATCGGCGTCTCTCTACCTGGAATCTTACGGACTTCCTTGTAGAATTTAGCATCAGGATTGTCAACAACGTAATATGCGTACAAATCCACATTTTGTGGTGCAGGCAAACGTGGGTCGTTGATTACCCTAGTACCTATTACTTTCTTTGGCTTGGTAGAGGTTACGCCGTCAATGGTAATTGAGCTCCCGTCTGCAAGACCATTAAATTGCTGGTCTGCGAGCAAGTTGGCCATATCCCACAAATCTCTCGGAGCGAGACTGTACGCTCTCTCTGTTCTTTGCTCATAAATCAAACCGAACTGGATACTATGACGGCCTTTGGAAGATCCGCCAGGAACGATGTCAAATGAACTGTTGACATTTCCGGTAATCCAGTCATTGTCGTTTTTCAGGTATGTATTGTAGATCTGACCTACATTACTGTTGGTCCAAGCTGTATTAAATGTAGAATTGAAAAGACCATTGCGGTTCGGCAAAAGGTCCAAACGAGCCTGATCAAGGAAAAGGTTGTTGTAATTTGCCAAAACCCTGTTGATGCTGCTTGGCGTAAAACCTGCATAGTCAATACGATTACCAAGATGTTTGACAAATGGGACACCTACCGCAAGAGAGTCCGGATCTGGACCCAATACTCTGGCTACAGAGTCTCTGAATTCACCGATGTATCCATAGTTAAAGAGATTGTCCTTGTGGATTTGGTCTGCTCTGCCTCTTTTGAAATTCTCGTAACCAACCTGTATGGAGTATTGTGCATTTTGAATAAGGGCTGTAGATTTTCCTGCTTCAGCACCGGCATTTCCTCCTAGACGATGACGGAATCGGAAATTTCCTCTCGTACGCTGTACATCTTCATAGGGATTTCTCTGTGCATTCAGTAAGATCCATTTTTTATCAGAGTTGACACCTGATTGTCCCGGGGTGAACTGGTCTCTTGAATTCACGTATGCTCCCGTTAAGGTGACATCCATCTGCTTATTTATTCTTGCATCAATTTTTGCCGTACCGTCAAAACGGAATAATCCTTCGTTTGGACGTGCCTTCACGCGGTTGACATCAGATTCACGCAGAAACTCTGCTGCAGGGACGATGGTACTTCCCAGTCTCTGCAATGGATTTTCCTCCAACCTTGCAATAACATCATCCTTTGCTTTTACCGCACCAACAGCTGATGGAGACGCATCAAGATGTTTGAGGACGTTTCCTGAAAGACGGAAGCCAAGTAGTGTTTCACCCTTGGTGCCATCGGAGTTCTTTTTTCTGAGGATCGGGCCGCTAAGGTTGGCATTAATAAGGTTGTTGTCGTATCCGTCCAAAAACTTGGAGGTCTCAACCTCGACTCCGCCCGACATTTTGCTGGCAGGACCTTTGGTTGTGATGGATACAGCACCACCGGTAAGGTCACCATATTGTGCTTCCACACCACCGGTGATTACCTGAAGCTGATCGATTTCCTGAGCCGGAGGCAAGCCTGCATTTGCCTGTACACGCACACCGTCTACAATATATATCGTACCCTCTCTACGGCCACCTTTGATGTTTACATCGCCATCCTTGTTGGTTGAAACCCCTGCGGTCAAACCCACCAGCGCCGTAACGTTTCGCGTTGGCATGTTGGCGATCTGCTGGCTTGTCAGGGTACTTCCCGAAGTGGTATTGTCCTGCTGAACCAGTGGAACTTTGTATTCTGTGATGACCACGGTACCCAAGACCTGAGCATTTGTCTCAAGCTTGATATCTAGGGTTGTGATACGACCACCATTCAAAACAACACCTTTCGTTAAAGAGGTTGCCATTCCCACATAGGAAACTTCCACATCATAGGTTCCGGGGTCTACATTTGCGGCATAATTTCCTTCAAAATCTGTTGCAACTGTGAGCTTGGATACTCCGTTCTGGAGCAATTTGACATAGGCATTGATGGCATCCTCTCCCGTTGCCGATTCTGTCACTTTCCCTTGCAGCGTAGCCTGATTCTGGGCAAAGACCAGCACGACACTGAAGAGAAAACCAAGTAGTAGTACACCTTTTTTCATCATTGTTTAAGTTGTTTTAAGTTGTGGGAACAATTGGCTGCCCCGACTGTAAAAATCGATTATAAAATTTTATTTGGCGCTTTCAGCGGATTTTAATAGCGGATTTCAGGAAAAAATCAATCCGCGCAATGTTAGACATTTTTTTTTAATTATCAATCCAAGGGAAATTGATATTTTTTAAAATTCATTTTTTTTTAAAAATTTACCCGGATTTTTGGTCCGAATCCGCGACAATCAGGACGTTTTACCCATTTTTAGGTGCGGTATAATATTTTGTCAAGCAAAACTTTTCCTAATAAATATTTTGATTCAGAGGTCCATCCTGCCACATGGGGAGATAATATTACATTATCCATCATGTAAAGCGCTTCATACAATTGCTTCTCTTCTTGACTAAAAGTGACAGGGTTTTCATTTTCAAAAACGTCCAGGCAGGCACCTTTCAGTTTTTTTTGTTGCAGTCCATCCAGTAAGGCAGGGGTGTCAATGATGCTCCCACGAGAAGTATTGATGATCAAGGGTTTTAGCCTGCAACCATCGATAAATTCTGCATTACAGAAATGCCTGGTTTCTGTGCTAAGCGGCAAGTGAAAACTAATAATCTGTGCCTCATGCTGAATTTCGCTAAGTCCCGTTTCGTGAACATGTCCGTACTCCTTTTTCAGGCCTTTCCTGTATTTGTCATAAACAAGGATATTCATATCCAGGCCTTTCAGCTTACTTGCGAAGGCAGGACCTGTGTGGCCAAATCCAATGATACCGATGGTTTTTCCTTTCAGTTCAAAACCACGGTTTTGTTCCCGGTTCCAGATTTGCTGTCTAACTTCCCGGTCGCCCCGAATAAGATTGTTGGCAAAAGCAAGCAACATTCCCAAAGCGTGTTCACCGACCGCATTGCTGTTTCCCTCCGGTGAAAAATATACTCTTATACCTCTTGATTCAGCGTAGGGAATATCGACCACTTCTCGGCCTGAGCCCAATCTTGCGATAAACTCGAGCCTATTTGCCTTATCTATAAAATGCCTGTCGGCCTTGATTTTACTATTGATGATAAGCCCTGTGTACTCACCAATCCGCGCCGTCACTTCTGCGCTACTGATATCCGGTTCATAATCGCAAATGTAATCTGCCTCTTCGAGACCCTCCCTCAGCACGGGATGCACAGCATCGGTTATCAGTACTTTTTTCATGCGAAAATGCCGGATTTGGTAATGTCATTAAATGTGTCTTAACTTTGGGTCAAAAGTATAAAAAAAATGAAAAAGTGCTATTTCTTATTCCCCTTAATCGGTTTACTCGCCTGCCAACACAGTCCGGAATGGCGGGCCAGATGCTACGCTCGTTACATGGAAGACGAGGGCAAACTAATGACAAAAATCGAAATCAGGGAAGTAGGACAGAAAGAGGTTGCTGCGATAGAATTGGATGAAGTGCGTTTCAATGACGGAGCGATGGAACACCGAGAAAACAATGTAGTCGGCCATTACTACCAGTCTGAAGTTCCGGGCGAGTTGCCATCGTCCGGTTTTGAATACCGCATCAATCACCAAAAAGAGCACGCTACCATTAGGTTCAATATCCTCGGATTGAAAAACATTCAGATCAAAGAGCAGCAAATCAGCAAAACTTCCGGTTTTACGCTGACCTGGGACGGACCTGCTTTGGGCAAAAACGAAGAAATCACGGTTACCATCACCGATATGGAAGGCACAGTGGCCCAGGCAGTGGTCAAGGGCGCAACGGCAAAAACTGAAGCCTTTATTCCTGCAGCGATGTACTCAGGACTTAAACCCGGAGCGAGCTCGTATTTTCTTGTAAAGACCATGTTCCCAAACACGGAGAATGATAACATCAGCTCAGAAGCAGAAGTAGGATATTACAGTAAAAATTATGCCGCTGAGGTCACTGAGTAAAATGACAGATTAGGGAGTTAGCTGCTTAACGTAGCTCGTAAAAGCTTCCGCTAGCAATAAAATGCACCAGAATAATTACCCTTTTTTCTGCGTTCAGATTTTTCTTCACCGATTTTTGAGCCCAAGCTGCCCACTTTGCCTGCGATTGCGCTTTTTCTGCATCTTTTTCACCTGCATAGCTTTCCAGTCTGAGCAACAGAATTGTGTCCTTTGTTTCTGCAAAGATATCCGCATGCGATTCAAACCTTCTTTCTGCTTCCACTAGGGTCAGCGGAAAATTCTTCAGTAGTTCCGTTGCTCCATATTTTTCTGTAAGGAAATCTGTAAAGGCAGTCAGACAGGGCATCATAGTGGTAACCTCCTCTGGCGAAAGCTCATTTCGGGTCAAAATCTGTTGTAATATCCCATCCTGTAAATCTTTTGGCGCCTGGCTTGCCAGCGATCTGTGATACTCAAATGCTGTCTTTACCCTACGGTAATCATCTGCATCATTGCCTCCTTTCACCGGTCTGCAAATCTGATGAATAAAATTTGCCCTCAAGGTAGGTGAATTTGGAGGGTCGTCTGTTTCAGTGTCGATATAATAGGACGGCAGTTCCTTGTGTCCCGGCCTTTCGGGATAGTATTGAAAAACATCTTCCGGAAAAGCCAACTGCTCAAATTCTTTCTCAAAAATGTATATTTCAGTTTGTATGTCAACAGGCTCATCATTCCATTCCCAGTGGGTAGTGTTTTTTTCAGGATCGAGGGTCTCTATTTCGTCATCGTTCATGCAGACCCTATTCAACCATTTCGAACCCTTTGATCTGGTTGGCAAAATAAGGTAATCCGAGGCTCTGGTCATTCCCACATAGAGTAGTCTGGTCTCTTCCTCCATCGCATCAGCATCGGCCTGCTTTTGATGAACACTTTCCTTGATTTTTTCCGCTAGGGGAGTTCTGGCAGACTGGTCTGCGTAGGGATTCACCCAAAACTGCAGCCATCTTTTTTCCAGTGGCCTGTTCAGGTCAAACCCTTCCTCTTCCGGAACAATCCGAAGTCCCCATACATTATCTGAAAGTTCGTTTTCCAACGCGTGGCAAATTACCACCGGCCATTCCAGTCCTTTGGATTTGTGGTATGTCAGTACATTAATGCTATCCGGAGATTCGGACGAAGCCTGTGTATCCATCTTAGCTGCTGCAATTTCATTCAGCCAAAGCATGAAACCTCCCAGCGAGGCGGCATTGTTTTTTCTGTTGCAGGCCTCTTCATAATCGAGTACCATTTTTTGCAAAACATCAAGGTTTGCCAGCCGCTGCCGAGCATTTCCCCAGGTCATGACAACTCTTCGCAGATCAAGTTCCTCGACAATCAGCAACAACATCTCAGAAGCTGCGCACTCTCTTGATCTTTCGCGAAGCATGTTAATTTTCTGAATGTACCTGTCCTCGTTTGCCCAAGTATTTTCATCGTATTCATCGCCGAGTTTTTCCAGATAATCAAGTCTGCTGATGATGATATCAGCAGTCTGCATATTGTTTGCAAGCAACAGAATTTCTGCGACGGCCAGCGCGTCCGACTGCTGCAGCATATATTTCAGACAGGCAATGACCAATTGTACCTCTGCGGTTTCGACCAAACCACTGCGCGAAATCGCTGCCTTCAGGCCGGCATTGTGCAAGGCCAACGCCATTTCAACACACTCACTGTTGGTTCTGCACAGGATGGCCACATCTCCCGGATTTGCACGTCTGACGGTCTCTTTTTGTTCATTTTTTTTCCTGACAGTAATTCCTCCTGCCAGTTTTTCTCGGAGCGCATGGGCAATACAATGGTTAAGCCAGCCCTTGTTGCTTACTTTTTTACCATCGGCAGATTTGAAATGCCAGTGAATCAGAGCCTCGGTGAGTTCAGGGTGTTCGGGTTCTGAAGGCGGCTCCAGTGGAATGAGCTCTGCAGAGATATTTTTTAAGGCTTTGCTAAAAACAGCATTGACTGCCCTTACAAGATTTCTCCTGGAGCGATAGGATTTTTTCAGAATATTCTGCTCGCTGATGCCCACGCTATCAATAATGGCCTGCATCAGTCGAGGATCGGCACCCCTAAAACCATAAATCGACTGCTTGGGATCGCCAACCCAGATAGAGCGGGCTGCCAGTCGGGATAGCTGAAGGAAATTGTCGAGCTGCAAAGGGCTGGTATCCTGGAACTCGTCGACCATCAGCAAATCGAGTTCTTTTTCCAATGCTGCTCTTACGGAGGGAACCTGCAGAATTTTTTTCACAAGCACCTCCATATCGGTGTAGTCTATCAGCCCCCTTTTCTTCTTGTATTCCTGAAATTCAGTTATTGCAGCAGCTGCGGCATCAAAAATAGCTTCGATGTAGTTTTTTATGTCGTCCTGAAAAGCGGCAAGTGACTCATGCGTCATAACCAGATTTCGTAATGGTTCCATGTACTCACGAGATTTTACAGCGGGAGTCATCTTGCCAATTCGAACCCACTGATACCAATCAAGGTGCTGGTGATTTTCAAGCTGAGTAGCTATTTTTTTCAGATCGGTGACAACATCATTAGTGGCTTTGGTTTCGTCTCCACCTGAGTGTATATTTTCAATGGTTTCAGTGATGCAAATGTGCAGGCGTACAAGCAACTCCGGCACCGGCGTTTCATCTCTTGGTGGCAGAAAAGCAGCAAACGAAGCAAATGACCTTTCCTTACTTTTTTGCAGCACATCTGTATCAAAATCATTTGACCTGGCAATATCGGCGATGTTTCTGATTTCCTTACGCCAGTCAAAATCTTCCTTTTTGTTTTTGCCCAGTCTTGAGGCGAGCGCATCAATCTCATCGATTTTTTCCTGTGTGATCACTGCTGAAAATGCACTATTGAACATTTGTTGTGCATCCTCACTGGCCAGCACATTTATCTCAGGGGAAACACCTGCCTCGAAGGCAAAGCGGCGCAGTAGTTTCACCCCAATACTGTGCACGGTGCCAATCATCGCATCGGAAAGCTCATTTGCCTTTTCAAACAGGCCTTTTTCCAAAAGCAGCCCCCTTACTTTGTGCTGCAATTCAGACGCTGCCTTTTCGGTGAAGGTCGTTGCTATCAGTCCGCTGACACGCACACCGCCGGAAATGGCATCCAGCATACGGTGGGTGAGCGTGTAGGTTTTACCACTTCCGGCTCCGGCAGAAATAATCTGAATGTTGTTTTGCGACATATTCGACTTTTCGCAAAGATAACAAATCAATTCTGCAATGGAGGGGCCGAAAGCAGGGCCAAATCAGAAAATCTGCATAATTTGAAAAAAAAACAACCATAAATTGCAGAATATTAGCTTAAATCCTACCTTTGCATCCCAAAATAAACAATGTCTGGTTCAGCACTAAACTGTATTTTGGAAGGCGAATTTTCGTCAAACCCTCACAGGTAAAATGGTACCTGTGAGGGTTTTTTTTCGCCCTGCAGCATCTTTTTGCGCTTTTCTTCTGCATCAGTTTTCCACCGCAGCGTTTGTTTTTCCCGAAAAAAACATCTCAGTTAAAAACAGTTATTTATGCCCAGAGATACCTCCATCAAGTCTGTCCTGCTCATCGGTAGCGGACCCATTATTATAGGTCAGGCGTGTGAATTCGATTATTCGGGTTCGCAGGCTTCGCGCTCGCTGCGAGAAGAGGGAATTGAAGTGTCACTGATCAACTCCAATCCCGCGACCATTATGACCGATCCGGTAACGGCCGATCATGTGTACCTGATGCCGTTGACTCCCGATAGCATTGAGTACATCCTTCGTCAGCGGCACATCGATGCTGTTTTACCGACTATGGGTGGCCAAACAGCCCTGAATCTGGCGCTGGAATGCGAAAACCTGGGCCTCTGGGAAAAATACGACGTAAAAATGATTGGTGTAGACCCTGAGGCAATTGACCGGGCCGAAAACCGCGAGTTGTTCAAACAGCTGATGGTGGAAATCGGAATGCATGTCGCACCATCATACATTGCCAACTCCTACCTTGAGGGAAAAGAAGCGGCGCAAAAAATTGGATTCCCACTGGTTATTCGACCATCATTTACACTGGGCGGCTCGGGAGCAGGATTTGTACTGAAAGAGCAGGACTTCGATGAGGCCCTGAGAAAAGGACTCAATGCCTCACCGACACATGAGGTACTTGTCGAGAAAGCTGTTCTTGGCTGGAAAGAATACGAACTTGAGTTGCTTCGCGACAAAAACGATAATGTTGTCATCATCTGTACCGTGGAAAACCTTGATCCCATGGGTATCCACACCGGAGACTCCATAACGGTTGCTCCTGCCATGACGCTATCAGACACCGCCTTTCAGCAAATGCGAACAGATGCCATCAAGATGATGCGCGCCATGGGTAATTTTGCCGGAGGTTGTAATGTGCAGTTCGCCATGAATCCCGATACCGAGGAACTTATTGCGGTGGAAATCAACCCGAGGGTGTCGCGTTCATCAGCACTGGCCAGTAAGGCCACGGGATATCCTATCGCAAAAATCGCTTCCAAACTCGCCATTGGATACCATCTGGATGAGTTGAGCAACCAGATTACCAAAAACACCTCGGCTTATTTTGAGCCCGCGCTGGACTACGTAATTGTGAAAATGCCGCGATGGAATTTTGATAAATTCCCAGGTGCCAGCCACCAGCTTGGCCTTCAGATGAAATCGGTAGGCGAAGTGATGGCCATCGGCCGCAATTTTCTGGAAGCCATGCAGAAGGCCTGCCAGTCACAGGAAAACGGAAGATCCGGACTGGGTGCGGATATGAAGGAATGGATCAGAACTGAAGATATCCTAAAAAGACTTGAAATTGTCAGTGATGACCGTATATATAGGGTAAAAGACGCATTGCGACTCGGCATTCCTGAGAAAACGGTGCAGAAACTGACCGGAATAGACACCTGGTATCTGAAGCAGTTCAAGTACCTGGTGAAACTTGAAACCCAGTTGCTGAAATACAATGTAGCGGAAGACCTTCCGGAAGATTTTTTCAGGGAACTGAAACGGGTGGGCTATTCGGATGCTCAAATTGCATGGATTCTAAGGATCAAAGAAGAAGAGGTCAGTAGACAACGTAAAAAACTAGGCATCAGACGGGTATTCAAAATGGTCGACACCTGTGCAGCCGAGTTTGAAGCCAAGACGCCGTACTACTACTCAACCTTCGACGGCGAAAATGAGAGTATTCCATCGTCGAAAAAGAAAATCATTGTGCTGGGTTCGGGACCAAACCGCATCGGACAAGGTATTGAATTTGATTATTGTTGTGTTCATGGTCTGATCGCAATTAAAGAAGCTGGTTATGAGGCCATCATGATCAACTGTAATCCCGAAACCGTGTCCACGGATTTTGATATCGCCGACAAACTATATTTTGAACCGGTAAATTGGGAGCACATTGAGGAAATCATTGAACTGGAAAAACCTGAAGGAATTATAGTACAGTTGGGCGGACAGACCGCACTGAAACTCGCAGAAACATTTGCCGCAAAGGGAATCAAAATTATCGGTACCGACTTTGCCGACATGGATCTCGCGGAAGACCGCGGTGCTTTCTCAGATCTGCTCAAAAAACTCGATATCCCTTACCCGGAGTATGGTGCCAGCAACAATGCCGATGAAGCCATTGTCATCGCCAAAAGGGTGGGTTACCCGGTACTTGTGCGTCCTTCGTATGTACTTGGAGGACAGAGAATGAAAATTGTCATCAATGACGAGGAACTGGAAAGGGCCGTTCTGGATATTTTCAAACACATGCCCGACAACAAGGTATTGATAGACCATTTTCTTGAGCGCGCGAAAGAAGCCGAGATTGATGCCATCTGCGACGGAGAAGATGTTCACATTATGGGTATCATGGAACACATCGAACCGGCCGGCATTCATTCCGGAGATAGTTCATCTGTACTACCAACCTACAGCCTGACGCCCGAAGTGGTGGGAAAAATGGTAGAATACGCCAAAAAACTGGCTTATAGTCTGAATATTAGGGGGTTAATCAATATACAGTTTGCCATCAAAAACGATAATGTGTATGTCATTGAAGCCAATCCAAGAGCATCTAGGACCACACCATTTATCGCGAAGGCCTACAATGTACCCTACCTGAACATCGCGACCCATGTAATGCTGGGCAGAAAACTGAAGGAATTCAACATCAACCCGCAACTGGAGGGCTACGCCATTAAAGTACCGGTGTTTTCATTTGAAAAATTCCCGGGAGTAAATAAAAACCTCGGACCTGAGATGAAATCTACCGGAGAGATGATTTATTTCATCAAGCACTTGAAGGATCCTTATTTCCGGGAGTTGGTGAGAAATGCCAGCATGTACCTTTACCAGTAAAATCAATACGCTACAGAAGCAGATTGTTGACCGGTATCTGCTTTGGAGAATAGCCAAAGACCTCCAAATGTCAGTAATCCGTTGAAGAGAAGGATTAAAAATCCGAACTTAAATCCCCAAAGCCAGCTTGAAGGCTCAAAACCGAAAAAGGCGGGGTTATCGATGAAGAAACTGATGAGCGGCGCCACAATGCAGACGATGGGCACTCGAGAGTCATCTGCAACTCGGGTGGTCATCAGTCCGAACGCATACAAACCCAGTAGCGGTCCGTAAGTGTACCCTGCTGCCTTGAACAGTTGATCTATAATGGCCTGGTTGTTGATGGCAGCAAACAGCATCATCATCACAAACAACACTGCGCTCATTCCGATGTGCACCCAGAAGCGGCTGCCGGTCTGCTCCTCCCTGATTTTTTCTGCTGCCAACCTGATTTTTTCTTCATTGTACTCGTGTTCTGCCGGATTTATCCTATCCACCTTTTTGTTGAAATCAAGAAAATCTATACAAAATGCGGTGGTAAGTGCCGTGAGTGCAGAATCGGAGCTTGAAAATGTGGATGCCACTATACCGATCACAAATATGGTAGCACTGAGCATACCCAGGTGACTGAATGCAAGTGCTACCATATTTGTGATCGGTATAGTGGCATCCACATTACCGATCACAAATATGGT
>CANHEE010000037.1 GCA_947459655.1 Lewinellaceae bacterium | reverse complement strand
AGTCGCTACTGTACCGCAGCGACTATTAAACTATAAAATATACCAATAACACTACTTTTTAATTTATGCTACAGTTTGTCTTCTGTTTATCACCCACAATAAAGGTTATACTTTTTCAACTCCAACAAAAAACAAAGTATTCAACCGAAAAGTGCCGCTGATATATAGTTAATTAGCGGTTATGATTTTATACTGAAATATTGTCAAATGGGGAAATCATCTGCTGAAACCTCCGTGTTTAAAATACAAAAAAGCCGCAACTTTTAGTAAAGTTGCGGCTCATATTTTTGGGCGATATTGTTTACCCTTCTACTCCAAAGCCTGTTGTATCGATGTCATCACCGTAAACAACCTCCTGTACATCGGACATGTAATCTTCAGACGCTACAAAGTCTTCGGAACCATTCTCACTCATGGAAACAAACAGCTTCTGGTACTTGCGCATCCCGGTACCTGCAGGAATCCGCTTACCGATGATGACATTTTCCTTCAAACCATTCAGGTGATCCTGGGTGGCGTTTATGGCTGCAGTACTCAGTACTTTGGTTGTCTCCTGGAATGAAGCTGCCGAAATCCAGCTCTCTGTACCCAATGATGAACGCGTAATACCTTGAAGCATTGGCTGTGAAGTCGCTGCAATAGCATCACGGTAAGCTACAAGCTTTTTATCGTTACGCTTAAGATATGAGTTTTCTTCTCTAACCTGACGCAATGTTACCAGCTGGCCCGGTTTGAGTCGATTTGAATCACCGGCATCTGTGACAAATTTCTTGTCAAAAATCCAATCGTTTTGCTGTTGGAACTCATACTTTTCAACTGCCTCTCCCTGAAGGAAATGAGTATCTCCCGGATCAAGAATTTCCAGTCTACGCATCATCTGACGTACGATAACTTCAATGTGTTTGTCGTTGATCGCAATACCCTGAGAACGGTACACTTCCTGGACACCATTAACAAGATGTGACTGCACTGCAAAAGGCCCCTTAATGTTTAGGATATCAAGTGCTGCTATCGTACCGTCAGTTAGCGGTGTACCTGCGCGAACAAAGTCACCATCCTGAACAAGCAATTGTCTGTTCAACGGAACCAGATACTTGGTTATCGTTGTACGGTCTCTTGCTGTGATGGTCGCCTCACGGTTACCTCTTTTTATGGATCCAAAAGTTACAACACCATCAATCTCCGCAACGATTGCCGGATTGCTCGGACTACGCGCCTCAAACAATTCAGTAACACGAGGCAAACCACCGGTGATATCCTGAATCTTACCCAATTTACGCGGTATTTTAACGATTTTCTGTCCTGCTTTCACTTTGTCTCCATCCTCAATAGAGATGTAAGCACCTACAGGCAAGGTATAAGAACGCTGCGCTTCACCATTCTTGTCAACAATGTTGATCACGGGTGCTTTACGCTTGTTTTTGGATTCAATAATAACCTTTTCAGTGGTTCCGGTCTGATCATCACGCTCAATTCGATAGGTTACACCCTCTTCTACATCTTGGAATTCAGCTTTTCCTGAGAATTCACTGATGATTACAGCATTGTACGGATCCCAAGTACAGATAATGTCTCCTTTGGCAACTTCCTGTCCATCTGTCACCAGAATATTGGCTCCATAAGGCATGTGTGCAGTAGACAACACTTTCTTGGTTTTGGCTTCGAGAATTTTAATTTCACCAGTACGAGAATGCACTTCCTCAGCACTTTCACCAGACTCATCAACTGATTTTACTACGCGAATACCATCGAATTCAACGATACCTGCATAATTTGTTTTCAAGTTATTCTCCTGATTCGTTGTAATCGCAGTTCCTCCCGTGTGGAATGTACGAAGCGTAAGCTGAGTACCCGGCTCACCGATTGATTGTGCTGCAATAATTCCAACTGCATCACCCATCTCAGTTATCCGTCCAGATGCAAGGTTTTTACCATAACACTTTGTACAAACACCTCGTGGTGTTTCACAAGTAAGCACGGAACGAATCGTTACAGACTCGATTCCAAGACTTTCAATTCTGTTTGCAGCTTTTTCATCGATGTACTCTCCTGCACCGACAATCAGTTCAGAGTCGTTTTCAGGATTGTAAACATCATATAATGAAAAACGACCAACGATACGAGCACTTAGTCTTTCAATGATTTTATCACCATCTTTAAGCGCCAAAGTTTCATTGCCTCGCAACGTATTGCAATCTTCATCTACGATAACAACATCCTGAGCAACATCCACGAGACGACGGGTAAGATAACCTGCATCGGCCGTTTTCAAAGCCGTATCCGCAAGACCCTTACGGGCACCGTGCGTAGAGATAAAAAACTCCAATACCGATAGCCCCTCAGAGAAGTTTGAAAGGATTGGATTTTCGATGATTGCAGGACCTGAGTCACCTGATTTTTTAGGTTTAGCCATCAGTCCACGAAGTCCGCAGAGCTGTTTAATCTGCTGCTTGGAACCACGTGCCCCTGAATCAAGCATCATGAATACAGAGTTGAAGCCCTGCTTGTGTTTGGCAAGTTCTCTCATCAGAGTATCCGTGATTCTGTTATCGGCAAAACTCCACTTGTCAATGATTTGGTTGTAACGCTCGTTGTTGGTGATTAAACCCATGTTGTAGCTATCCCAGATTTCATCAACTTCTTCCTGTGCAGAAACCAGCGTCTTTTTACGGATAGAAGGCTCAATCAAGTCTCCAAGGTTAAAGGATAGTCCACCCTTGAACGCCCATGAATAACCGAGTTCCTTGATGTTATCGAGAAAATCTGCAGTTACAGCAAAACTGGTTCTGCGAATGATATCTCCAATAATTGCCTTGAGGTTTTTCTTGGTTAACAGCTGATTGATGTAAGGAACCCCTTTGGGAACAGCCTGGTTAAATAAAACCCTACCTGGTGTCGTTTCGATAATTTTAGTTACCAGTGCTCCATTATCATCTTCAGCATTATTAACACGTACTTTGATCGCCGCATGGATGTCCAATTGACGCTCATTGAGGGCGATAACAACTTCTTCAGCCGAATAGAAAGAGCGACCTTCTCCTTTAACTTTAATGTCACCTTCAGAACGGCGCTCTTTGGTAATATAGTAGAGGCCCAAAACCATGTCCTGAGAAGGCACCGTAATCGGTGACCCATCCTGAGGATTCAACATATTGTGCGCCGAGAGCATCAAAACCTGTGCTTCAAGAATCGCCGCCTGACTTAATGGAACGTGAACAGCCATCTGGTCACCATCAAAGTCGGCATTGAACGCACCACATACCAATGGATGTAGTTGAATAGCCTTGCCTTCAATCAATCTCGGCTGAAATGCCTGAATGGACAGTCTGTGAAGTGTAGGTGCCCGGTTTAGCATGACCGGGTGACCTTTTAGAATATTCTCGAGAATTTCCCAGATAACCGGATCTTTCTTATCTACAAGTTTCTTAGCTGATTTGACAGTCTTTACAATACCTCTCTCAATCAGTTTTCTGATGACAAAGGGCTTGAAAAGTTCTGCAGCCATTGCTTTTGGAATTCCGCACTCGTGTAGTTTTAATGATGGCCCTACCACAATTACAGAACGACCAGAATAGTCAACACGTTTACCCAAAAGGTTTTGACGGAATCGACCCTGCTTTCCTTTTAGAATATCGCTCAGTGATTTCAACGCACGTCCACCCTCGGCCTTGACAGCATTTGATTTACGTGAATTATCAAACAAACTGTCAACAGACTCCTGCAGCATACGCTTCTCGTTACGGAGAATTACCTCGGGAGCTTTTATTTCAAGCAAACGTTTCAAACGGTTGTTTCTGATGATGACTCTGCGGTAAAGATCGTTCAGGTCGGAACTTGCAAAACGGCCACCATCCAAAGGCACAAGCGGGCGCAGTTCAGGTGGAATCACCGGAAGATACTGGATAATCATCCACTCCGGCTTGTTTTCCATTCTGGTCTGAGCATCTCTGAAAGCTTCGACTACACGTAGGCGCTTTAAAGCTTCAGATTTACGCTGCTGACTGGTTTCATTGGCAGCTTGATTTCTTAGTTCGTATGACAAATCGTCAAGATTCAGGCGCATCAGAAGCTCTCTTACAGCTTCTGCACCCATTCTTGCAATAAATTTGTTTGGATCTGCATCTTCAAGACTCTGGTTTTCTTTAGGCAGCGACTCAACCAAGTCAATGTACTCCTCCTCAGTCAAGGTGTCGTAAACAGAGAGCTTATCGCCAAGAATACCGGGTTGAACAACGACATATCTCTCGTAGTATACAATCGTTTCCAGCTTTTTAGATGACATTCCAAGCAAATATCCGATTTTGTTCGGCAACGATTTGAAAAACCAGATGTGAACAACCGGAACTACCAGTTTAATGTGACCCATGCGCTCACGACGCACTTTCTTTTCTGTAACTTCTACACCACAACGGTCACAAACAATACCCTTGTAACGGATACGCTTGTATTTTCCGCAATAGCACTCGTAATCCTTTACAGGTCCAAAGATGCGCTCACAGAACAAACCGTCTCTCTCAGGTTTGTAGGAACGATAGTTAATGGTTTCAGGCTTTAATACCTCACCATAACTACGCTCCAGAATGGAGTCAGGCGATGCCAGGCTAATGGTTATACTATCAAAGCTCTGGGCCGCCGGATTATTAATTTTCTTCTTTAAAGACATACTTTATTATTTTTGACTTGAGCATCCGGTGCAATCCGAGAACCGTGATTGTCCCGGATACCCAAAACTGTCATAAAAATTAATCAAACTTAACATCAAGTGCTAGTCCACGCAACTCGTGAACCAAAACATTGAATGACTCCGGAATATTAGGTTCAGGCAAATTGTCTCCCTTGACGATTGCTTCATAAGCTTTCGCCCTACCAATGATATCATCGGATTTGATGGTAAGCAACTCCTGAAGAATATTGGATGCACCGAATGCTTCAAGTGCCCAAACCTCCATTTCACCAAAACGCTGTCCACCGAACTGCGCTTTACCACCAAGCGGCTGCTGGGTAATAAGCGAGTATGGTCCGATAGAACGAGCATGCATCTTGTCGTCCACCATGTGGCTAAGCTTCAGCATGTAAATAACACCCACAGTTGCCTGCTGGTGGAAGCGCTCTCCGGTTTCACCGTCGTGAAGATACGTCTGACCATACTGAGGAAGACCTGCATCCTCGATGTATTTTTCAATCTCTTCTTTCTTCGCACCGTCAAAAATTGGAGTGGCAAACTTTAATCCGAGCTTAACACCAGCCCAACCAAGAACTGTTTCAAAAATCTGACCCAAGTTCATACGGGAAGGTACACCCAGCGGATTCAGAACGATATCTACGGCGGTTCCATCCTCAAGGAATGGCATGTTTTCAACACGCTCAATCCTAGAAACTATACCCTTATTTCCGTGGCGACCTGCAAGTTTGTCACCAACCTTCAGCTTGCGCTTTTTGGCCAGATAAACTTTCGCAAGTTTCAATACACCCGCTGGTAACTCATCACCAATACTGATGTTGAATTTTTCGCGCTTATAACGTCCGATCTCCTCGTTTTCTTTGATACGGTAGTTGTGCAACAATCGGGCAACCAATTCATTGGTATGCACATCATCGGTCCAGTTGTTGTAGTCGATACGTGCATAATCGGTTTCACGAAGCAATTGCGCGGTAAATTTGGTGCCTTTGCTGATGACCACTTCTCCGTAAATTGTTTTTACACCCGCAGAAATCTTGTCCTTGATTAGCACGATGAGTTTGTCTACAAGTACTGTACGCAATTCGTTCAAAGCAATCTCATGCTGGCTTTCCAATTTACCAAGCATTGCAACTTCCTTGTCTTTCTGATTTTTGTCTTTTTTAGCCCTGGCAAAAAGCTGGGTATCAATGACAACACCATTCATTGACGGCGGAACTTTCATGGATGCATCTTTCACATCGCCGGCTTTGTCTCCAAAGATGGCACGGAGTAGCTTTTCTTCCGGAGTCGGATCAGATTCACCTTTTGGAGTAATCTTTCCGATAAGGATATCACCTTCTTTAACCCAAGCACCTACTCTGATCATTCCGTTCTCATCGAGGTCTTTTGTCGCCTCTTCTGAAACGTTCGGTATATCATTGGTTAGTTCCTCTTCACCAAGCTTGGTGTCGCGAACATCCATTTCAAATGATTCGATATGCAATGAGGTAAAAATGTCTTCCTGAACAACGCGCTCCGATAAAACGATTGCATCCTCAAAGTTATAACCCTTCCATGGCATGAACGCCACTTTCAGATTCTGGCCTAAAGCTAGCTCACCTTTCTCAGTCGCATAACCATCACAAAGCACAGTACCTTTAACAACCTTGTCTCCTTTCTTTACAATGGGCTTTAGATTTATACAGGTTCCTTGATTGGTACGAAGGAACTTTGTCAAATCATAAGATTTCCTACTGTCCTCAAAAGAAACCAACTGGTCTTCTTCGGTTCGATCGTAACGGATAATAATCTGATTGGCGTCAACATATTCAACCACTCCATCTCCTTCAGCATTGATCAACATCCTCGAGTCACGAGCAACGCGCCCCTCGATTCCGGTAGCTACAATCGGTGCACGAGGTCTAAGCAATGGAACAGCCTGACGTTGCATGTTCGATCCCATCAATGCACGGTTGGCGTCGTCATTTTCAAGAAAAGGAATCAATGATGCTGAAACACCCACAATCTGATTTGGAGCTACGTCCATCAAATCGACCTCATCTGGAGTCAAAACAGGGAATTCACCAGTCTCCCGTGATTTGATACGGTCAGAGGCAAATGAACCATTGGTTTTCAAAGGTGTATTTGCCTGCGCAATTTTACTCAAGTCTTCACCTTCTGCAGAGTAGTAAGTTACACCCTGATCGCTCAAATCTACCTTACCAGAAGAAACCTTACGGTATGGAGTTTCAAGGAAACCCATTTTGTTGATCTTTGCGTGTACACAAAGTGTGGAAATCAAACCAATATTTGGTCCTTCCGGCGTCTCAATTGTACACAGACGGCCGTAATGCGAGTAGTGCACGTCACGAACTTCAAATCCGGCACGTTCACGACTCAAACCACCTGGACCCAATGCAGAAATACGCCTTTTGTGCGTAATTTCAGAGAGCGGATTGGTCTGATCAAGAAACTGAGAGAGCTGGCTTGTACCAAAAAATGAATTGATTACGGAAGAAAGCGTACGCGCATTGATCAAGTCTGTAGGCGTAAACACTTCATTGTCTCGCACATTCATACGCTCACGGATTGTCCTCGCCATACGGGCAAGACCGACACCAAACTGACCATACAACTGCTCTCCAACAGTACGGATCCTTCTGTTTGACAAGTGATCTATATCATCAATTTCAGCTTTCTGGTTAATCAAACGTACGAGATATACCACAATCTGGATAATATCATCCTTGGTAAGGACAAGCGTATCCATACCCGTATTTTGCTCCAACTTTCGGTTGATTTTGTAACGTCCAACCTCACCTAGATTATACCGCTTATCAGAGAAAAACAATTTCTCTATGATACCACGAGCAGTCTCATCATCAGGTGGATCAGTACCCCTTAATTGGCGATAGATATACTGAACAGCCTCTAGTTCAGAACTTGACGGGTCTTTCTGTAATGTATTATAGATAATTGAATAGTCATCTTCAATACCCTCTTTCTGCAGTGAAATCATTTCCATTCCTGAAGAAACAACATCATCGAGATTGTCTTCCGTCAATTCAATGTCCCGTTCAAGGATAATCTCATTGCGCTCGATGGTAACAACCTCACCGGTATCTTCATCTACGAAATCCTCTGTCCAAGAACGAAGTACCCTTGCTGCAAGCTTTCTGCCAAGGAAAGGAATGAGTTCTTCACGGACATTCTTAACCTCATCTGACAAACCAAAAATATTCAGGATGTCTCGATCGGTATCAAAACCAATTGCCCTGAGCAATGTGGTTACAGGGAATTTTTTCTTTCTGTCGATATACGCATACATCACATTGTTGATGTCTGTTGCGAATTCCATCCAGGCGCCTTTAAAAGGTATCACACGCGCCGAATATATCTTGGAACCATTCGGGTGAACGCTCTGTCCGAAGAATACTCCGGGTGAACGGTGCAACTGGGATACAATGACACGCTCAGCACCGTTGATGACAAACGTACCTTTAGGGGTCATGTATGGAATGTTACCAAGGAACACATCTTGTTCAATGGTCTGAAAATCAACATGCTCCTCGTCATTACAAGAGAGTCTCAGGCGAGCCTTCAGCGGAAGAGAATAAGTTAACCCTCTGTGCATACACTCCTCAATGGTATAACGGGGCGGATCAATGAAATAATCCAAAAATTCCAGAACAAATATGTTTCTGGCATCAGTAATCGGAAAGTTTTCCTTGAAACATTTGAATAGTCCCTCGTTGATTCTATTTTCAGGCGTTGTTTCCAACTGAAAGAATTCTTCAAAGGACTTTAACTGTATCTCCAGGAGATCAGGCTGTGTTTCAGGAAGTATAATCTTTCCGAAATTGACTCTGTTTTTTTCAGCGTAAAGTAATGCTGCGCTATTTGACATATTTCGATAAGATTTTCTTGTCTGTAAAAGAAAAGTGGATGAAAAAATTTCGGGCACTGATTTTGCAAAAGCTTTGACAAGGTCAGCCGCGAGAAATTTCCACCGCATTGTTGTCGGAGAAGCAAATAAATAATTTTCGTTCAGTGTAAGTATTGCTGAACAAAAGACTTATTTTCTTCTAACCATGATTTATCCCAGCATCAGATTAAACTATTATAAACAACGATAGGCTTAATGGAATGCATGAACAGTCCACTAAGCCTTTCGTGATTTACGATAAGGTAACTGAAAAGAGATTAATCATTCTGGTATGATAGCCGTAAAGGTAATGTAATAATTAAAAAAAACAGATATTTGGGGCAAAATCTGCCCCAAATATATTTTATTTAACTACAGAACATTACTTCAATTCGACTACCGCACCTGCAGCTTCCAAAGCAGCCTTGATTGACTCAGCTTCTTCTTTAGATGCTTTCTCTTTCACTACTGAAGGAGCACCATCTACCATGTCTTTTGCTTCTTTCAAACCAAGACCGGTGATGTTTTTAACTTCTTTAACAACATTTAGCTTAGCCGCACCAGGATCTTTTAATACTACATCGAATTCAGACTTTGCAGGAGCAGCATCACCAGCACCACCGCCCGCTGCTGCAGGAGCAGCAGCTACAGCTACAGCTGCCGCAGCCGGTTCGATACCGTATTCGTCCTTCAAAATAGATGCTAGTTCGTTTACTTCCTTAATGGTAAGGTTTACTAGGTTTTCAGCAAGAGCTTTCAAATCTGCCATTGTATGATAATTTAAATTGATTTAAAAAATAATGTTAAAAAAAATAATTAAACACCTGACTCTTAAGCCAGATAAGATGATTAAGCTGCACGGTCCTCAAGAGCCTTGACTATGCCCGCCACCTTGCCGCCGCCCGACTTGAGCGCAGAAATAAGGTTGCTGGCAGGAGATTGCAACAAGCCGATAACCTCTCCAAGCAACTCTTCTTTCGATTTGAGCTTAGTAAGTGGTTCGATCTGGTCGTCACCGAAAAATGCAGAGCCATCAATATATGCGGCTTTCAGCACTGGGCGATCGTTCTCCTGTCTGAATTCTTTCAAAAGACGTGCAGGTACATTGGCTACATCTGCAAACAAAACTGCCGTTGGTCCGTGAAGTGCATCAAAGATTATCGGAAAGTTTTTGTCAGCGGACTGCGTCTCCAGTGCCTTACGAATTAGGGTGTTTTTAGCGACTTTCATCACAATACCCTGCTCATAGCATTTGCCACGGAGATTGTTGACCTTTTCGACAGTCATCGTTGATGCATCTACGATATAGAAGAAGGGATTAGCTTCAAACATACCTTTCAGCATCGCAATTTCTGACGTCTTTTTATCTTTTGTCATTACAAAATAGGTTTTAATGCTTCTAAAAAATTACATTTTGACACTCTTCGTATCTACTTTCACACCCGGACTCATGGTGCTAGCTACTGCTACAGATTTCATGTAGGTTCCTTTTGCAGTCGCAGGCTTCATTTTGACCAAAGTGCTCAGCAGCTCGGTTGCATTGTCTGCTAGTTTATCAGCACTGAACGATGTTCTGCCGATAGAAGCGTGAATTATACCAAACTTGTCTACGCGGAAAGCAATTTTTCCGCCTTTGACATCTGATACGGCTGCTGCAACATCCATGGTTACTGTACCAGTCTTTGGATTTGGCATCAAACCACGTGGACCGAGAATACGACCAATTTTACCAAGTTGGACCATGACATTTGGCGTGGCGACAATAACGTCGATATCCGTCCAGCCTCCCTGTATTTTGGTAATGTATTCGTCCAGACCAACATGATCTGCACCTGCTGCTTTAGCTTCTGCTTCCTTGTCAGGCGTACACAGCACGAGAACGCGCTTGGTTTTACCTGTTCCGTGAGGGAGGCTTACTGTTCCACGCAACGCCTGATCGGCTTTACGAGGGTCGATACCCAAACGAACGTGAATGTCTACTGAAGCGTCAAATTTAGCGACATTAACTTCTTTCACGAGATTCATCGCATCCACAATAGGATACAACTTGTTCCCGTCAACCTTGTTGTCTACCGCTTTTCTTTTTTTGGTTACTTTCACGCGAGGTGCGTGATTAGGTTTAGTACCTGCCATTTAGCAAATGTGTTTAAAGGTGAATAACATTCCTTTCTAGCTGAAATCAGCAAAGGAACTCCCTGCACAGCAAATCAAAAGATTGCTGCAATTGATTAAATTACGCCCAAGGAGCAGTACCTGAAATTGTAATTCCGAGCGAACGAGCAGTTCCGGCTACCATTTTCATGGCTGACTCAATTTTGAAACAATTGAGATCCGGCATTTTGTTTTCTGCAATCGCACGAACTTGATCCCAAGTCACAGATCCGACCTTATTACGGTTTGGCTGATCAGAACCCTTCTTTATTTTCGCCGCATCCATTAACTGAATAGCTGCCGGAGGCGTTTTGATAATAAAGTCAAAGGACTTGTCTTTGTAAACCGAAATAACTACCGGCAATACTTTACCAGGCTGGTCTTGTGTCTGAGCGTTAAATCGCTTACAAAACTCCATGATGTTCACACCCTTCGAACCCAATGCAGGACCAATTGGCGGAGCAGGATTGGCCGCGCCACCCTTCACCTGGAGTTTGATAAACACTTCAACTTCTTTTGCCATGTCGTTTTTACGATTAAATGCTTAAAAATAACTCAATGCTTGTTGCTTTTGGTACCTAAAAAAGTGGAAGCCTTTAAAAAGGACCGCATGACAAAACCATTGATATATACAGTGTGTTGAATGTCAGAAATGCCGGAGAAGGAGACAATATCTGTTTTTCAAACACGTTCCTGCCAATAATTATTGTTCTTTTTCGACCTGAAGGAAATTAAGTTCAACCTCAGTTCCCCTGCCAAAAATCTTAACGATAACCTTTACCTTCTTCTTCTCATCATTAACATCGATAATGTCGCCAACAAAACCACTGAAAGGACCATCTATAATCTTTATGGTTTCTCCCGCGATAAACGGTTCGACCATCGTCTCACCCTGCTCCGTGGATTCATCAACTTTACCAAGTAGACGATTGACCTCTGCGGTGGAAAGCGGGTCAGGCTTGATGCGAGGAAGAAAGTGCATAACATCCTGAACGTCAGTAAGCGCCTTAACAATTTCTGCCGTGAAAAGCGAAGGAACTGCCTCTACCAGCAAATAACCAGGCAAAATATTGCGCTCAGAAATTACTTTTTTTCCGTTTTTGATTTTGTAGACCTTTTCAGAAGGCACAATTACAGAGGTAACAATGTCACTCCATCCGCTTCTGCTGATTTCTAGCTTCAGACGATCGGCTATCTTATGTTCCTTCTGACTCACTACACGGAGTGAGTACCATCTTCTTTCTTCTGCCATAAAATAAATGGGGAGTGCTAATGGTGAAATTGAAAACAGGCCTTGGCCTATCTGCTGAAATCTTACAGTTGTAAATTACAAACCGTAAATCAACGTTGTCAACTGCTTGGAGATGACGTCCATTAAAAATATCAACAGAGACACAACCAGGGTAGAACCCAAAACAAGCATGCCGGTCTGCTGCAAATTTTCCCAAGTGGGCCAGGTAACCTGGTTTTTCAATTCATCGTAACTTTCAACGATGTACAATTTAATCTTATCCATATCCTTAAGATTTATAGCGGAAACGCTTTTGTAGGCAGATTCTACCTGCACGGGATGAGAGATTCGAACTCCCATCAACGGTTTTGGAGACCGCTATTCTGCCATTGAACTAATCCCGTATTAATGAGCGAATGAGCGAAAGTTAACATGTGTCACCACCTTTAACTGTTCGCTCATTCACAAATTACTTATACAATTATGCAATGATCTCGGTAACCTGGCCCGCACCTACTGTACGACCACCCTCGCGTATCGCGAAACGAAGACCTTTCTCCATTGCAATAGTGTTGATCAACTTAACTTCAAGGTTAACATTGTCACCAGGAAGAACCATTTCTACACCTGAAGGAAGTGTACAGTCACCTGTAACATCCGTGGTACGGAAATAGAACTGTGGACGATAACCGTTAAAGAATGGTGTGTGACGACCGCCTTCCTCTTTGGAAAGTACATAAACCTCAGCTTTGAAGTGCTTGTGCGGCTTCACTGAACCAGGCTTACAAATAACCATTCCACGACGGATAGCTTCTTTGTCAATACCACGCAACAAGATACCGGCATTATCACCAGCTTCACCGCGATCCAACAACTTGCGGAACATTTCAACACCCGTACAAGTAGATGCAAGAGGCTTCGCACCATCAGGCATCATACCGATGATTTCTACAGCTTCACCAACCTTGATTACACCACGCTCGATACGACCAGTAGCAACTGTACCACGACCTGTGATGGTAAATACGTCCTCTACAGGCATAAGAAAATCCTTGTCAACTGCACGAACAGGCTCTGGAATGTAGCTGTCGCAAGCCGCCATTAACTCATCAATTTTGGCAACCCACTCAGGCTGACCATCAAGAGCTTTCAGAGCAGATCCCTGGATAATTGGCGTATTGTCGCCATCAAACTTGTAAGAGCTCAATAGTTCACGCAATTCCATTTCAACAAGCTCAAGCATCTCTGGGTCTTCAACCAAGTCAACTTTGTTCATGAAAACAACGATCTGAGGAACACCCACCTGACGAGCAAGAAGGATGTGCTCACGAGTCTGAGGCATAGGACCATCTGTTGCTGCACAAACTAGAATAGCACCGTCCATCTGAGCTGCACCTGTAATCATGTTCTTCACATAATCGGCGTGACCAGGACAGTCAACGTGCGCATAGTGACGATTCGCTGTTTCGTACTCCACGTGTGCAGTATTAATAGTAATACCACGAGCTTTTTCCTCAGGAGCTGCATCAATGGAGTCATAAGATTTTTTCTCAGCCAAACCTCTGTTAGAGAGAACGGATGTAATTGCCGCTGTCAAGGTAGTCTTGCCGTGGTCAACGTGACCGATGGTACCGATGTTGACGTGCGGTTTGGATCTATTAAATGTTTCTTTAGCCATTTTAAGAAGTAAAAATGTAAAATGTGTTAAAAAATAATGTTCGAAGTTAAATAGAGCCTTAGAAGGGAATTGAACCCTCGACCTCTTCCTTACCAAGGAAGTGCTCTACCCCTGAGCTACCAAGGCAAAAAAAAACATTGAGAATTATCTTTTTGCCTGCAAAGCGTAACTGCACCTGAGCAGATTTAAAGTTGAAAATAATCTCAAAAATTTGAGCGGGAGACGAGGCTCGAACTCGCGACCTACAGCTTGGAAGGCTGTCGCTCTACCAACTGAGCTACTCCCGCATCATCAAATTTCAAATATCTTATGATTTAGCGGCAATAATTCGCTTGCTAAACCTATACTCAAAAAGCCATAAAGCGTACAAATGCATAACATTTACCGACTTTACGACTTTCAGATTATATACACTTGGTGGGAGCGGATGGATTCGAACCACCGAAGGTTTCCCAGCAGAGTTACAGTCTGCCCCATTTGGCCACTCTGGTACACTCCCGTCAATAAATTCCTCTAAGTGCTACGATGCAAAAGGAAAAGAGCCAAAGGAGGGACTCGAACCCCCGACCAGCTGATTACAAATCAGCTGCTCTACCAACTGAGCTACTTTGGCTTGTTAACTCTCATATACCCTTGATAATCAAGTCAAAAATTGTAAGTATGTCAAAGACTTAACCAATGAATAAACTGCTGTATGACAGCTACCTTTTCAAAAGCGATGCAAAGATATGTTGAGTTTTTTGAGTCTGCAAATTTTTAAACTTCTTTTTTTTGAAAAAAAATCTCTTGTCGGTAAAAAACAAGTGAAGAACCTGATTTTCAATTGGATAAATCCGAATGCAAAAATGTCTGTTCAAATTGTACGGCAGACATGTTACCCCAAATCGATCACCGCTTGTTTGAAGCGCCTTCCCCTATCTTCGTAATTGGCAAAGAGGTCAAAACTGGCGCATGCAGGAGACAACACAACTACGTCACCTGGCACTGAGAGTTTAGAAGCTGCGGCTACCGCCTCTTCTGCACTGAGCGTCTGAATAATGGGAATTCCGGAATGTTCAAAAAATGAAAGTATTGGTCCGTTGTCTTTACCCATGCACACAATTGCCTTTACCTTTTCTTTAACAAGTCCTTCAATCTGACGATAGTCATTGCCTTTATCAACGCCACCCAAAATCAGTACTATCGGTTTATTAACGGCACCAAGCGCGAAATAAACACTATCAACGTTGGTAGCCTTGCTATCATTGATGTATTCTACCCCACCAACTTCAGCTACAAATTCCAATCTGTGCTCAACATTCTGAAAAGTATTCAACCCCTCCTGAACCGCTTTTGGCTCTGCCCCTGCCAACAGCGAAGCCATTGACGCACAATATGCGTTAAACCAGTTGTGCGCACCCCTCAGATTTGCGTTAGCCAAATCAAAAGTTGTTTCGTATTGTGGAAAATGCAGCTTACCACCATTGTACTGATCAAGACTCACTGGCAATCTGCTTACAGAACCAACTTGGTGATCATTCAAATATTGTCTGATATTGTCATTGTCGGCATTGAATATGAAGAAATCACTGGGTAGCTGACTTTGGGTAATCCTGAATTTTGCAGCGATGTATTTTTCCATTCGATATTCGTACCGGTCCAGATGATCGGGCGTTATATTGAGGATCATCGAGATGTCCGGGCGGTATGTATAAATGTCATCTAGTTGGAAACTGGATAATTCCAAAACATACCATTCGGAAACATTTCCATCGAGTTCCGCTGCAACAAGACGGGCAAAGCTGAATCCTACATTTCCACCTACCTCTACCTTAAAACCCGCCTGTTTCATCAAATGAAACGTTAGCATGGTTGTAGTCGTTTTACCGTTGCTTCCCGTGATTCCGATGGTTTTAACTTTTGAGTACCTGGCTGCAAATTCAATTTCACTGATGACCGGTATTCCTTTTTCAATAATAGCAAGTACTGCCGGGGTATTACCCGGAATACCAGGGCTTTTAATAACCAGATTAGCTGACAGAACCCTTTCCATTTCATGTCCGGACTCTTCATACAGTATGCCTTCATTTTCAAGGTCTTTTTTGAAAATATCTTTGATCAGACCACTGTCGGTTAGGAAAACATCAAAACCCAACTTTCGAGCCAGGATTGCTGCACCTGATCCACTTTCCCCGGCACCCAAAATAACAACTTTTTCCATCGTTTTTTTTGCTGCAAAATTAAAAAAATGCAACCAAGGAATTGCGGCTAAACAAATTTATTTATTTGTTTATTTGATCAAGAAATTATTATTAAAGTAAAAGTTAATCTTATAAATATATTTTATCTTTGCTCGAAATTAATGATGATGAAAAAGCAACCCGGCCACAGGCTGTACAATGTCACTGATGCAGATTTGTATCTGCAATGTATGGAGCTGATAAAGATTATACACCGCGACCTGGAATTATTCAAACCTTACGGATACGATCTTGGGCGATTAAAAACCTTTAGAGCTTTTTGCGACCGCATGCACGCTTTACCTGATGATGATGAGATGGTCGGGGATCAGATGATTGTGACGGAGAAAAAAAATCAGACAGCGGAAGGCCTCAAAAACGCCATACGAGGCGTGATGACAAGGGTGGAAATGAAATTCAACAACCGAACAGGCAGATATCGTAAATTCGGGACTTCAAAAATGGGTGACATGAGCGATGCTCAGTTGCTTTTTTGTGGAAGACGTGTGATACGTGTGGCAAGGCAACAAATTGATTTCCTAACCGATACGGGATTGAATGAATTTATCATTGGCAAGGTGCAGGATGCTTGTACAGCCTTTGAGAATGCACTAAACATCCAACAGGACAAGATTGCAGACCGAGATATTGCAGTGGAGAGACGTATGGAGGCAGGAAACCAGATGTATACGGAAATGGTGATGGCCTGCAACATAGGTAAAGACATATGGGCAGAGAAGGATCCTATCAAGTACCAGCAATATGTGCTTTATGAAAGCAATAATGAACAAAAAAAAGCAAGGAAACTCAAATTGAAAAATCTTGACTAGCGGCCAGCGGCAAAATCGCTCAGGTATTCATACATCGGTGTTAATCTGCCATCTCTACAAATTGTTGCGTTATCAATAATAGCACTTTCCTCCTGATGCAGTAATTCACTCAAAATGTTTTCAATAAACTGCTTTCCGAAAAAATCAGACGCGTCTCGGGGAAGCTCGTTTGGTAGATTGTCAATAGCCATCACATCAATAACTGTGGGACTGAATGGCTCTTCTAAACCTCCTGTAACGGGATTGTATCCATAGACAGGGTCCGCAATAGTTGAAGCCCGCAATGTGGAGGGAACAGACGATTCAGGTGCAATGTCACAGGTTATATCTGCGATGATTTTTATTCTGAAAGAAGGACTTTTCATATCCTCAAGTGAAAAGAAACGCGGGGAACGGGAATCCCAATAAATGGCATTGATGAAAATGTCTGTGCTTGCCGCATACGGCAAAAATGATGACTCAAAACGCTCCGGATGGTTGTAGAACTCATTTTTCACAAATGGGTCACCACTGATGTTTCTTACGTAATGTCTCCCATGTAATTGTGTGAAAACAATTTCGTCAAATTCTTTCGCCAGATAATCTTCAGGAGAAACCTCCCTAATCTTCATATCTTTAAGGACATCTATGGCCCCATTGGCCACCCTTCCATTGCCTGTCAGGCAGATTTTTACAGGTGGAAACTTTACTTGACTATATTGCTGCCGAAGGACTTCATAGTCATGACTTTCACAGGCACGACTTAATGAAAACAAACCAGTTCGTTTACCATATGTCCATAGCGCATTGTGTGCGCCAACTATACCTGCATAGTGACCGAATGCAATCAGTCGCTGACCCATAACATCACGCAAAACTTCATAGTCTATCATGCGAATGTTCTTGTCAAGCAATGCCTGAAGCAGTTTACGGTTATATGGCTGCTTTTTTATTGTGTGAGAGAAAAAAAAATAAGTTTTACCTGGTAGCAGTTGTGTAATAGGGACCTCTTTGACTCCCATCAACACATCGCACTGACTCAAATCGCTACTGAGCAGCAATCCTTCACTAGCGTACTCCTCGTCCTTAAAACATCTGTCTTCTGATGGCTCAATTACAAAATCTACAGGATAAAACTCCGAAATGTGTGCACATTGTCTTGGTGTCAGCGGAACCCGATTGTCCGAAGGAATCTTTCCTTCCCTAATTATTCCTATTCTCATCTTCTTAAGATCAACCATATAATTCGTATAACACCTGTGAACGATCACAGCCCAATTTGAGAATAAGATTTTCTACTGCCTCGTCAACCATTTTACTCCACCCGCAAATGTAGAATCGCTTGTTTTCAGTATCTCCGAAATATTTTTCAAGATAAACCTGGTGAACGTACCCTTTTCTTGTTCCTTTTAAATCCTCCCTTGAAAGACAGATATCATATGTGAACCACGAGCAATTCTGAGCGAGTTTATCCAGTTCAGCTCTGTACAAAATATCGGATTCCATCCGGCAGCCAAAAATCAGGTGTATATTGGTAGATGGATGAGTTTTTGCTAGCATTAAAATCATGCTTCTGAAAGGCGCAATCCCTGTTCCTGTACAAATCATCACTACATGAGTATTCAGTTTATCAGGGAGACAGAATGCACCATCCGGACCTTTAAATTTCAGAAACGTACCAACCTGGACTGTTTCAAAAAAATAAGTGCTTGCGGCTCCATTTTCCACGTGAACGATACACAGCTCAATAACATTTCCACCATCAGGGGCATTCGCTATGGAATAACTTCGCCAGCGCTGCATTCTTTTTTCACCAATAGGCAAATCGAACGTTACAAACTGACCTGCTTTGAAGTTAAAGTGACTTGTTTCCTGAATTTCTACAAAAAAACGCCTTACCGAAGGACTCTCCTGCAGTATGCCTTGAACTTTACCCTGATACCATTGGATCATTATGCTTGGTTTGAGTATTGGGCTGTCTGCAGAATTTCTTCAAGATAGGTCCGCTTATTGGACAACCTTGGCACTTTGTATTGACCGCCCAGTCTATTTTTGGATTTCAGCCACTTGTAAAATGTTCCTTTGGGTACAGCGTTGATTTTCAGAGGAAGCATAGCCATATCTTTGTAACGTTTTGCATCGTAATCCGAATTGATTTTCCGAAGATTTGCGTCCAGCAGAAAAGCAAACTGATTAATGTCTGTAGGTGCCTTTTCAAATTCAACTACCCACTCATGTCCGCCCTTTCCAATTCCTTCGAGGAAAACAGGTGCGAGGCTGTAATCTTCTACGCGTGCACCCACTTCTTCACAAGTCATTGTCAAGGCCTTATCTGTATTGGCAATCATTACTTCTTCACCAAACACGTTGATGAACTGCTTTGTTCTGCCGCTGATTTGTATTTTGTAGGGATGGGTAGAAGTGAAAACCACTGTATCTCCAACCAAATAGCGCCACAACCCGGCATTAGTTGAAATCACGATAGCGTAATGCTCCCCAATTTTTACGTCCTCCAGTGGAATGGCTATAGGATACTCCTTGTCCCACTCGCTCATTGGTAAAAACTCGTAGAAAATACCATTGTCTAGCAAAAGGAGTAAGTCATTACTGCTGTAATCATTTTGAACCGCAAAAAATCCTTCTGAAGCGTTGTATATCTCCTGATATATAAATTTATCGGAAGGGATATATTGATTGAACTGAGATCTGTACGGCTCAAAACTTACACCTCCATGGAGGTAGCCCTCCAAATTGGGCCAAATTTCAAGCAGATTCTGCTTACCTGTCTGCTCCAATATTTTTCGGATCAGCAGAACAGTCCATGTAGGGACACCGCCAAGCAAAACAAGATTCTCCTTCGGGAGTAGCAGAGCCATCCTCTCCAATTTGGCTTCAAAATCAGGCAGCATTGCAATATCTATGTCAGGTGCCACAAAAGGCCTTCCAACCAAGGGAATATGCTGCATCATAATGGCCGAGACATCACCGATGATGGACTGTGGATATGGCTCGTAACGTTGCATACTTCCCCCCATCAGAATGGTCCTGTCTTTGAACGCCTGTGAGCCTGGGTTGTGATGATAGAATATACTCATGGAATCCCACGAGCTTCTGATATGCCCTTTTTTCAGGTTCTGCGAAGAAACAGGAATATATTTGCTTTTGTCGGCGGTAGTACCGGAAGATTTTGCAAAAAATTTAATCTGCCCATTCCAAAGGACATCTTTCGCCCCTTGCATCATGCGCTCGATGTAAGGCTTATGTCCTTCATAATCTCTGACAGGAACCTGGGCAGTAAAATCTTCGTATTTTTTTATACTTTTGAAACCACACTCTTTTCCGTACTGAATGTAACGGTTGGTTGTGATGAGATGTGTCAGCCATTCAGACTGGGCTTCATGGGGATGCTCCATCATACGCTCGACGCGCTTGTAATGGTACTTTAGGTAACTTTTTACAATGGAGTTAACGATTTTTCTCATCATCTGACTTGCAAATCTAATCAAGATTTGAATTTTGTGAAAGGCAAGCTGAAAAAAGTTAACCCTTTTGCAAACCAATTCAATTTACTATACGTCTATCAAAGAAAAACAATATGAAATATTCTCTTTTGATTGCACTATTTGCACTACTAATTTCCTGTAAAAAAGAAAGCAGTAACATATGGGTGTCCTACACGATGACACAATGCGCAGACCCATGGCAAAATTCACCTGATTATGCTAAAGACAAAGAAGGCACCCTCAAAAAGTATCTTGAGGCTAAAAACATCGAAGTGCTGGACTTGAATATTAAGTTGGACAGCGTGTGTGCAAAATCAGTTCAGTGTGCCGCTTGTACATGCAGCAGTTGTCTTGTGGCATCCGTTTTGATTCGTGAGCATGATTTAAATGCTATTGAACAGCTGAAGTTCAAGCGCAAGTGACAACACCTCAGAAAACAAATTTTTTAAGTCCTTTCCGCTCATCCGCAAACATGCGGATGATGCAAAGCGTTTCAGGATAATCGGGCAAGCTGAAAAAAGTTAACCCTTTTGCAAACCAATTCAATGTACTATACGTCTATCAAAGAAAAACAATATGAAATATTCTCTTTTGATAGCACTATTTGCACTACTAATTTCCTGTAAAAAAGAAAGCAGTAACATGTGGGTGTCCTACACGATGACACAATGCGCAGACCCATGGCAAAATTCACCTGATTATGCTAAAGACAAGGAAGACACCCTCAAAAAGTATCTTGAGGCTAAAAACATCGAAGTGCTGGACTTGAATATTAAGTTGGACAGCGTGTGTGCAAAATCAGTTCAGTGTAAAGCCTGCACATGTAGCAGTTGTCTTGTGGCATCCGTTTTGATTCGTGACCATGATTTAAACGCTATTGAACAGCTGAAGTTCAAACGCAAGTGACGACACCTCAGAAAACAAATTTTTTCAGTCCTTTCCGCTCATCTGCAAACATGCGGATGATGCGCAGCGTTTCAGGATAATCGGGCAAGCTTTTAATGCTGTTTCTCAACGATTCTATTGATGTAAAGGGCTCATTCAGTTGTAGAAAACCGTATCCGAGGAAGCGGTTATTCTCAACTACAACAATCGAATGTTCTTCATTGGACCTCCCCTTGTCGAGCAGCGCAAAATTTTCATGGAAAGTGATTCCCATCCGGCCGATAGCATCAGTTACCCTGATATTGTAATTCTCCCAGCTTTCCTCACCTGCACAAATACCGCAGCATCGCCCTAGGTGGTACGAAAAACATGGGCCCTCCCCTCCCTCTGTTCCGTTGAATTTATTGCAAAGGCCATATTCCCTGGAGACATTTACCAAGGCACCTTTGGCATAATTGAGTTGCTGAAATTCGGCAACAATCTCCATTTTCTTCCTAATGTGGTGGGTGTTTTTGGCTATACCCAAACAGATTATTCCGTTCTCATCAACAAATTTGTAGATTATATAAGGTAAATTTTTTGCTTTCTGAGTTCTGTTAATTCTTGGCCTGAGTCGTTTAATTTCATGGTTCTCCAAGAGAAGCGAAACAAGTTCACTCCCCGTTATTTCGAAGCTAAAATCTGCAACACCATCATACATTTTTTTACCCTTTGAAGTTTTGTCTGCGAAATGTTCAAAAATCCGCTTCCTGATATTGATGCTTTTTCCTACATAAATAACAGCACCTTCTGAATCGTGCAAGTAATAAACGCCGCACTCTTCGGGCAAAGCATGCAATCGTTCAAGGGTTATGCCCACTGGCAGATTGGATGTTCGCACACCCAAATTGACTCGTTCCTGCATACTGCTGGTTCCATTTTCTATGGCAATGATTTTTTCAAAAACCTTTACCGTCGCCAATGTATCATCCAGCGCCCTATGCCTGTTTTCAACCTGAATACCAAGTTGATCTATCAAATTGCCAAGACTGTATGATCTAAATCCCGGCATAGCTTGTCTGGCCATCTTTACGGTACACAGCTGTTTCCGTACGTAACTGTAACCTAAACGTCGAAACTCCTCCTGAATAAAACTGTAATCAAAACGCACGTTGTGTGCCACAAAAATACATCCGTCGGTCAGCTCGACTACCTCGATACATTTACCTGTGAAATCGCCATTTTGTGCAATATCACAGGTAAATGTATCGAGGTAGTCGAGCTGAAAACTGCTGATTTCAGCTCGACTACCTCGATACATTT
>CANHEE010000036.1 GCA_947459655.1 Lewinellaceae bacterium | reverse complement strand
GTCAGAGGTGGTTCCGCCGATGTAAAACGTTCTTAGTGGGATGTCATTTTGACCATAAATTTCCACCTTGATACCGTTTACCGCAAGATCTTTAGCCGCATTTTTCACTGCAGCACGGGGAGGAACATATTTCACTTCAACGGTTGTCAGTACCTCCATGGTATTTTTCAAAACAGATTTGCTAACGGGATATCTGTCGTCCAGGACCCAGTCTTTGCCGTGGCCCACTCTTGAAAGGGTGATCCTGTTGTTGGCTCTGTCAGCAAGAAAGATTTTATATATTTCGTCTTCGCCAATTCTGAAATCCTTGTCAGTGCGTGTGAGCGTTGATTTGGAGTTGCTGTTGTTGACAAAATACCATGTTGCTGCACCGAGCAGCACAAAAAGCACCAGCAGTGCAGCAGATAATTTATTCATGATTTTGCAGTGTATCTTTTCTTACGCAGATAGTTGAAAACAAATCCAAACAAGGAAAGCAGTATCAGCGGCAAGGCAATGTTGATAAATTGCCAGAAGGTTTTTTCATCTTTCATTCTGACATCGTCCATAAGACGCAGTTTAATCTCCTTAGACCTCGATTCAATCACGCCCTTATCATCCAGCATGTATTGGATCGCGTTCAATAGGAAGTCTTTATTGGCGAAGGTGTATTTCATATAGGGATTGTATCCCAGTGGGTTAAAAACCTGGTTTTTGCTATCAAAACCATTCGCTGCGATGTCGCCATCAGAAACTACCAGCATTTTAGTGGGTTGACTGACGGTTTTGAAATCCATGTTCAGTTCCTTCAAACCTTCCATCATTTCTGCGCTTACTCTATTCTCATACAGAGAGGGGAAAGTGCCCTCCAAAAGAAGTGCCATAGTCAGTTCTTTTTTATCAAATTTTGAAGGATCAGCGTCGTATTTTAGGATTTCAAAATTCAATTCTACGGGAGAAAACTGCAGTCTGGAGTGATCGGAAGAACTCAGCAGCACGGTCTTTTTAACCGGTGTCTTGGTTTTTATAGTGTCAACAGTTCCGGGAAACTGTAGCCATATCCTATCCAGGTTTTTCACGATGGATTGGGTGCTTTTTGATGCGACCAATGGCTGGTAATACCACGGAAACATTTCAAATTGCTGTTGTTGGCCTTCCTGGCCAACCCGCAATGGTATTCTTGCGCATTCCAGGTCAAGAATCAGATTGGGCTGAATCCGTGCACCGTATTTGAACAGGATATCTTCGATGTTGAGCGGGTAATCGTGCGGAATGTAGCGGTTGGTCATTTGCAGACTGTCCATATCTGCACTTAAGCGGTCAATAAGCCAAAGCACCTTGCCTCCATTCATGACATACTGGTCAATTTTGAACTTGTCTTTTTCAGAAAAGGTGGCTTTGGGCTTTGCGATGACTAGTACAGACACGTCTTTTTTTATGGAGACCGTGCTATCAAGGTTAATCCGTTCAGTTAGGTAGCTGTTCTGTCGCAGTGACCTTTCCAGATCTGCCGTCTTCATGTTGTCCAGTTCCAGGTGGCCTTTTGTGAAGGCTATTTTAGGATGCTGGTCAAACAACACTTTCTGTATGCCGTTGGCAAACTTGTATTCAAGTGTAGAAATAGAATTGTTTAGTGTAATTTCCTGTGGCTGACCGGGTACCTGGTTCTCCAGTAGATTTACCGGTACCGAACGGTTTCCGAAGCTTATGATGGCATAGGGGTAGATGACCTTTCTTTCTGTTTCTCCGCTGCTTTTTACTGTTAGCTGCATGGGAACTATTCCCTCTTCTGCAAGTTGTTTTCTGCGTCGGTTGATTTCATCAATACTGCCCTGGTTCTGGTCTTCGAAACTGTATTCTATGTTGCCGTTCTGGGCCCTCAGGTCGTCTAGCAGTTCCTTTACAGATGATTGAAGCCGCTTGAAACCTGCCGGAAATTCGCCTTCCAGCAATACCTTGACGTACATAACATCTTTCACCTCCTTCAGTAGTTCTTTGGTAGGTTTGGTAAGGGTAAAGCGTTTTTCCTCAGTAAGGTCGAGGTGGCCGTTTACTCCGCAACTCAGGATGTTGGCGAAAAGGAGAACTCCGCTCAGCAGCGTCATTTGTATGTAGGATTGTATTCTTTTACTAAACTTCATTTTTTATGATTTGAGTCTTTTCAGACAGAAATTCGTTTTTTTGGGTTGTTGCAGCAGTACTACCATTTTCTGCTCTCCAGACTAACTTTTGTCGCTGCAATAAAAAAGGCTATAACGGATAAGAAATACACCACGTCTCTGGAATCAACCACACCTCGGCTGATAGAACGATAGTGGTATTCTATTCCGAACATCTGTATGATATCGTCAATTTTTCCAACAAATACCGGTGCCCTGCTGACCATATCAAACAACCAATAAAAGGTAAAGCACAGAAAGATTGCTATGATAAAGGCCACAATTTGGTTTTTAGTCAATGATGAGGCGAAAATACCCATGGATACAAATCCGGCACCCAGCATAATCAATCCAAGATAGGATCCCCAGGTTGCACCGCTGTCAATATTTCCCACGGGTGATCCCAAGTTGTACACGGTTATGTAGTAGATTAATGTTGGGATCAAAGCGAAAATGAGCAGCGACACGCAGGCAAGAAATTTTCCCAGAATAATCTGCAAATCGGTCAGCGGTCGGGTAACGAGTAGTTCTATAGTGCCACTCTGTTTCTCTTCGGCAAAGCTCCTCATGGTTATCGCCGGAATTAGAAACATAAATATCAGTGGACTGAGGTCAAACAACTGATCCAGAGTGGCATAACTATACTCGAAAATGCTGGTATCAGGTAATACCCACATCATCAGACTAAGATAAATCAGAAACACACCAATGACGATATAACCGATTAAAGAGCTGAAAAATGAGTTGATTTCTTTTTTGAATATACTTAGCATAATGCTGCTTTTAAGTGCTTATTAGCCAAAAAATGAATTGGAAAGAACAGCCTTGTTAGCGCTGCACTTCTTTGGTTAATTTCTGGAAGACGTCTTCTACACTGGAAGATTCAACATACATTTCTAGCAAGATCAGTCCGCTGCTGACTGCATGGCTGAAAACTGCTGCTCTTATGTCGCTTTCCTGGTGGAACGAAAGTCTGTAACGACAATTCCCGATTTCTTCGACTTCTCCTACACCGCTGATTGCTGCAAGCGACTTTTTTTCTGCTTTTTTCGTAAATGCTACAACGAGTGCGCTGCTTGAATTTACACTGGACTTTAAATGGTCTATACTGTCATCAGCAACGATTCTCCCTTTGTTGATGATGACCACACGCTCGCACAATGCTTGAACCTCCTGCATAATGTGGGTGGAGAAAATAACGGTTTTTTCCCTCGCGAGGTCTTTAATGAGCCTTCTGATTTCCACCAGCTGATTCGGATCTAAACCTGAAGTGGGCTCATCTAGTATTAAGACTTTGGGGTCGTGCATCATGGCCTGTGCAAGTCCAACGCGCTGACGATATCCTTTGGATAGCTGTCCGATGAGCTTGTTCTGTTCAGGACCCAGTCCGGTCATCTCAATCAGTTCTGCGATTCTCTTTTGCGCTTGCGAAACCTGATAAACGGAAGCTACAAACTGCAGGTATTCCTTGACGTACATCTCCTTGTGCAGCGGATTGTGTTCGGGAAGATAACCGATTGTTCGCCTGACTGCTATCGGGTCTTTTTCAACATCTATTCCACAGACCTCCGCATATCCGGAACTCTGGGGGATAAAACAGGTGAGGATTTTCATTGTGGTACTCTTGCCGGCTCCGTTCGGTCCAAGAAAGCCCAGTGCCTCTCCCTTGCGGGCCTCGAAACTAATGCCGTCTACAGCTTTTTGAGTACCGTATAATTTCGTTAAATCTCGTACGATTACTGACATATCTAGTTCTACGGGTGTTTTGTCGGATGATGTTCCGCTCTGCGCACAAAGGTACAACTTTTCAATATTTGAAAGCATGCGATTGGCGTAATTTGGAAAAGAATCTATGATGCTCTGCCATGTTCAACACCTACTACTGAAAATGCTTAATTTACGCGATGAAACCAAAGGTGGTACTTTTACACAGATTGCGAGGCCATTTATTTTTCCTATCTGTTTTTCAAATTCTCTGTCAAAAGTCCTGATTCGATTCTTGTGGCTTTGTATATTTTCATAAGAAATTAGCAAAACCAAATAACTGATTTTCAAGCGATATTGAAATTGTAAGAATTACATAAAATTTTGAATAAAAAAGATCTTTACCCGTATCTTTGCAGCCGAATTTAAAATCGTCAACAATTAATGCTCAGCGCGACCAATATTTATATTCAGTACGGGGACAGAATTCTATTTAACAACATCAATGTCGTCATAGGAGACCGAGACAAAGTCGGTCTTGTGGGCAGAAATGGCGCGGGAAAATCTACCCTGATGAAGATTTTCGCAGGTACAGTCTCTCCTCAACAAGGTAATGTCAGTAGGCCGGGAGCATCCCGTATCGGCTACCTTCACCAGGATATGATGATGCCAAAGGGAAGGACTGTTCTGGAGGAGACTTTGACTGCATTTGAGGAAATCAAGCAGATTGAGGTGCGCCTAAGAGCTGTAGAGCGTGAGCTTACTGAGCGAACCGATTACGAAAGCGAGGAGTACATGAAATTGTTGGAGGAGTTAAGTTTTCTGAATGACCACATGCATTACGTGGGTGCAGATACGATGCTGGCAGAGGCTGAGAGAATTTTGCGCGGACTCGGATTTCAGGCGGAAGATTTCAACAGGTTGACAACAGAGTTTTCCGGTGGGTGGCAGATGAGGGTTGAGCTGGCAAAAATGCTGCTTCGCGAACCAGAATATCTTTTGTTGGATGAGCCGACCAATCACCTCGACATGGAATCCATCATCTGGTTGGAAAATTTTTTGAAAGATTATGCCGGTGCAGTCGTATTGATTTCGCACGACAAAACATTCCTTGACAACATTACTCAACGAACGATAGAAATCGAATTGGGTAAATTGTTCGACTACAAAGCGAATTATTCCAAGTTTGTCGAATTGAGGAAAGAGAGGCGAGCATTGCTGCAAAATACCTTTGAAAACCAGCAACGGCTGATTTCACAGAAGGAGAGGACCATTGATCGCTTTAGGGCAAAAGCATCCAAAGCGACTATGGCGCAATCCATGCAAAAACAGCTAGACAAAATAGAGCGTGTTGAGTTGGAGGAAGAAGATGTAGATGTGATGAACATCCGTTTCGCACCGTCACCACGTGCGGGAACAATCGTAATGGAAGGAAAGCTAATTTCCAAAAACTACGGTAAGACGGATGTTCTCCAAAAAATTGATTTTAAAATTGACCGGGGAGAGCGAGTAGCTTTTGTTGGACAAAACGGGCAGGGAAAGACCACGCTTGCAAAAATTCTGGTGAATGCCGAGACGGCAAGTTCAGGAGAAGTAGTTCCGGGTCACAATGTTTCCATAGGTTACTACGCACAGAATCAGGCAGAAACGATGTTCCCTAACGCGACAGTTCTGGAGACGATGGAACAAATGTCGCCACCGGAAATGAGAACACGCCTGCGGAATATCCTCGGATGTTTCATGTTTTCAGGTGAAGATGTTGATAAAAGAGTATCGGTACTGTCCGGTGGGGAGCGTGCAAGACTTGCCCTCGCATGTTTGCTCTTGCGGCCATTTAATTTGCTCGTCCTGGATGAGCCCACCAATCACCTAGATATGCTTTCCAAGGAGGTTCTGAAAAAAGCCTTGATGGAATATGATGGGACCTTGATTATAGTTTCCCACGATCGGGATTTTCTGAGCGGTCTTACAGAAAAAACGATGGAGTTCAGAGATCGGCAATTGTTTGAATACCTGGGAGATGTCAATTATTTTCTGGAGAAAAGACAGCTCGAGAATATGCGTGAGATTGACCTGCAACAGCAGGGAAAATCTGCTGAAATTAAAATTCCGAATACCAATGTAGTGGATGAAAATGCCAAAAAACAGGCTCAGAAAAAATTGACATCGGTCGAAAAAAGAATTGCAGAGCTGGAAAAGTTGATTGCAGATGCTGAACTACAAATGGCAGATGCCGCTTTTTATGAGCGCCCCGATGCAAACAAACAAATAGATTTGTATAGAAACCTGCAAAATGAACTCAAGGATGTCATGCAGGAATGGGAACAGGCAGTGGAACTAATCGGATAAATTCCCCAAAATGGACAGAAAAACGCTTATTGCTCAGATACAGAAGAAAAAATCTTTTCTCTGCGTAGGACTAGACCCGGAGCTGTCAAAAATTCCGGAATTTTTGCTCGACACCGACGATCCGTTGTTTGAGTTCAATAAGGCAATAATTGATGCGACAAAAGACTATTGTGTCGCATACAAACCCAATGTTGCCTTTTACGAGGCGTTGGGTATAAAGGGATGGCAATCACTACAGAAAACGCTGGATTACATTCCGAAAGATATTTTTACCATCGCAGATGCCAAGCGGGGAGATATAGGAAACAGCTCCCGATTGTATGCGCAGACTTTCTTTCAGACCTACAACTTTGATTCAGTTACTGTTGCACCGTATATGGGCAACGATTCTGTAAAACCATTTCTTGAATTTGAAGGAAAGTGGGTGATATTGCTTGGACTTACTTCAAATCCGGGCGCAATGGATTTTCAATTTCAGCACATCGTTGATCACCACTTTGTCTACCACAAAGTCATTGAAAAAGCGCGCGAGTGGGGTTCTGCAGATAATCTTATGTTTGTCATCGGGGCGACACATCCAGAAAAGTTCTCTGAAATCAGAAGAATTGCACCGGATAATTTTTATCTGGTACCAGGAATTGGTGCCCAGGGTGGCGATCTTGAAGGAGTTTGTAGATATGGATTCAACCGGGACGTGGGTCTGCTCCTGAATTCTTCAAGAGGAATTCTGTATGCATCGAAGGGTAATAATTTCGCACAGCGTGCCGGGGAGGAAGCTTTGTTTCTGCAGAGGCAAATGGAAAAATTGATGCGGTAACTGCAAACTCTTGTCCCTTTTTATTGTTTGAAAAAGTATCAGATATCACATCATTGCAAAAATAATCGAAGAAAAATATGACAGAAACGATTGGTTTGGAGAACCTTCAATTGATTGAAAAATCGGCAAAAGACTTTGCAGATACCTATATTCGTCCGCATCTCATGGGATGGGATGAGACCCAGCACTTTCCTCGCGACCTGTTCACCAGACTCGGAGAACAGGGCTTTCTTGGAATTCTTGTTCCTGAAGAGTATGGAGGCTCAGCGATGGGCTATCAGGAATATGTATCCATCATTGTTGAAATCGCTAAGGTTTGTGGTTCAATTGGACTTTCTGTTGCTGCACACAATTCACTTTGCACCAACCACATTCTGACTTTCGGAAACGAAGAGCAAAAGCAGAAATATTTGCCAAAGTTGGCTACGGGTGAATGGGTAGGGGCCTGGGGCTTGACAGAGCCTAACACGGGTAGCGATGCAGGCAGGATGCAGACAACAGCGGTGCAGGATGGTGACTACTGGATACTTAATGGAACCAAAAGCTGGATTACACATGGTCTTTCAGGTGAGGTTGCCGTCGTCATCGTACGCACAGGTGAATTGTTGGATAGTCGCGGAATGACAGCGTTCGTTGTTGAACGTGGCACACCGGGCTTCTCGGGTGGTAAAAAGGAGAACAAACTGGGCATGCGTGCGAGTGAGACAGCAGAGATGATTTTCGACAACTGCCGTCTGCACAAAAGCCAGATTCTTGGCAAAGTAGGTGAGGGTTTTATACAGTCAATGAAAATTCTGGATGGTGGACGTATTTCAATTGCTGCCCTTGCGTTGGGTATTGCCAAGGGTGCATACGAAGCGAGCGTGAAATATGCAAAGGAGCGTCATCAGTTTGGTAAGCCAATTGCAGATTTTCAGGCCATTGGTTTTAAACTGGCTGACATGGCGGTTAAAATTCAGGCGGCTGAATTGCTCATCCGTCAGGCTTCAGATATGAAAAACAGACATGTGCCAATGACCAAGGAGTCCGCAATGGCGAAATACTACGCTTCTGAAATTTCGGTCGAAATAGCGACAGATGCTGTTCAGATTTTTGGAGGCTACGGATATACAAAGGATTTTCCGGTGGAAAAGTACTATCGTGATTCAAAACTCTGCACCATTGGTGAGGGAACTTCAGAGATACAGAAACTGGTGATTTCCAGAGAATTACTTAAATAACAAAAAAGGCTGTCCAATCAGACAGCCTTTTTTGTTATGCTATTTTACTTTATACCAAATTGCAGCAAGTGGTAATCCATTACCACCAAGGCAGCCATAGCCTCTACAATCGGAACTGCCCTTGGTACTACACAAGGGTCGTGTCTGCCTTTTCCCTGCAGTTGAATGGTGTTGCCTTCTGCATCTACTGACTCCTGTTCCTGTAATATGGTTGCAACAGGTTTAAAAGCGCATCTGAAGTAGACATCCATTCCATTGGAAATTCCACCCTGAACACCACCTGAGTAATTTGTTTTTGTGACAATCTGCTCACCTTGTTGTGAAAACAAGTCGTTGTGGTCACTGCCGAGCATTGAGGCAGCGGCAAAGCCACTTCCAATTTCAAAACCTTTGCAGGCATTAATGCCAAGCATTGCTTTTCCGAGTTCAGCATGCAATTTGTCGAAAACCGGCTCGCCAAGTCCTGCTGGACAACCCGTTACAACACAGGAAACAATACCACCGACAGAATCGCCTGCTTTTTTCACTTCCTGGATGTGGTTAATCATTGCCGCGGCAGTTGCAGGCTCCGGACAACGGACAGGACTTGCTTCGGTCAGTGAAAGATTCAATTCGGTGTGAGGCGTTGTACAAGAAATCCTCCCTACCTGACTGACCCATCCTGATATATATATGCCTTTGGCTTGTAAATATTGTTTTGCGATGGCTCCTGCTGCGACTCTTGCAGCGGTTTCACGCGCCGAGGATCTGCCACCACCCCTGTAATCACGGTGGCCGTATTTGCTTTGATAGGTAAAATCTGCATGCGAGGGTCTGAAAGTATCTTTTAGATGCGAATAGTCTTTCGACCTTGCATCTTCATTTGGAATCAGCAAGGCGATTGGTGCTCCGGTAGTCCTGTTTTCAAAAATACCCGACAATACTTGAACCCTGTCAGATTCGTCCCTTTTTGTGACCAGTGCGGACTGTCCGGGTCTTCTCCTATTCAGTTCGTTCTGTACCTCTTCCAGGTCAATACAAAGATTAGCCGGACAGCCATCAATAACTACACCTATTGCCGGCCCATGCGATTCACCGAAGGTGGTAATTCTGAAAAGTTTGCCAAATGAATTTCCGGCCATTTTTTATAATTTTCCTGCAGAGCCCTTGTGAGGGATTACTACTTTATTACAAGGTTATTTTTTGATTTTTAACTGTTTGTTCTCCATGTAACGGATAAAAGTCCTCCTAAAATCATTCCTAACATCTGATTTATCATCCGTACTCGGGTTTGAAATATTTAAAACATCAGGATTTTTATCGTTGAAAAAAGCAAGTCCGGCCTCTTTGCCACTGAACAAGAATGAGCCGGTGACCACGTTGTAAACTTTTGCGTCATCTATGTCCTTACCCGAAATTTGCCACTTGTGTTTGTTTTTAACAACATTGGCACTGCGCTGTAAATATCCTCCTTTGCCTGCATTTTCTTCGCCGGCATCCAGTACTTTTTTCAACAGATTCCCCTTCAGACTTACATCCAGAATTGGGCCTCCGTAAGGCATGATTCTCAGAATATCATACTCAGTTAGGTTGCCATTGATAATATCATCAACTCTAATGGATCCACTATTGAAGAAAGCGCAAACCGCTTTTTCTTTGCTGGCAGCCATCATTGATGCTGTGATGAGATTACCGAGTTTGCACTGACCGTTTCTGACCACTGATTCCCTGCCGTCAAGTGGGATTTCGAGTTTTCTTACTACTCTGTCCGGTTCAAATCCTTGACTTGTCATGCTTTCCCAGGCAATATTTTTCCATTTGTTCACAACAGCGGTAGTGCCCTCATGTGGGACAATTTTCTCGTCCAAGTTCACAGATTCAGAAATCACTTTCACCTGATCAGTGTTGTCATCAAATCTGATTCTGTGAATGTATACTGACCTGGCGTTTGCATCGGCCTTGGTGATAACCGTATTGCCTTCCTTTACCATCATGTTGTCGTGGTCGTGTCCGCCCATAAACAATGGTACAAAAGGTACTGACTTTGCCAGCTCGCGGTCTTGTCGGATTTCCAGGTGAGTCAGTCCAACAACCACGTTGCAGCTTGCTGAGAGATTTCTCGCAGCGGCAACCGACGTCTGCAAGTAATTATTGTAAGTTACCCAATTTTTTTTGGCGAGCGGGATAGTGGCGCTGAATAGACCAATTTTGTACTCTTTCTTATTTTTTCCCGGCACCTTGATGATTTCTGTGCCGAAAAAAGGTATGAAATATCCGTCTTTGTCTTTTTTTGAAAAAGGAACATTTTCGAAACCATTCACATCAGTGCTGATCCATTTGAATTGTGACTCATTAACCCTTTCCTGAAACTCAGGAAAATCAAGATCAAACTCATGGTTGCCAAGAATGGCGTAATCAAGACGAATATAATTCATTACGTCAACCATTTGTTTGCCCTTGATGGTTTTTCCTTCATGTTTCATCGTGCCGATGACGGAAGGATTTAGAAAGTCACCGCAAATGATGAAGTAGGTATTTGGATTTTCAGCCTTTAACTTTTGCAGAACCGTTGCGACTCTTGCCAGTCCTCCCTTTTTACCATTGTCAAGTGCACCGATTTCATACACGTCGTTCACTTGTAGAAATACTGCCTCAGTAAAGTTTGGGGCCACTTGAGCGACACCTAAAGCCGGACCTGTGCAGACCAGTAACAGTAGAGCCAGTAGGCTGAAAAGTAGGTTTTTGAAAAGTTTCATGTCGAAATTACTGCGGTATGAATGAGACAAAAATAAAGAAAATTTGCTACCCACCATTATAATCACTCCCAATTCAGAGTGCAATAAGGACGATGGCTAAAATAGCCAGACCAATACCGATTATTTTGCTCTTGAAAAGTGGCTCTCCAAAAAGAAAATATCCGGACAAAGTTGAAATACAGATGATACCTACATTGGTTACCGGGAAAACAAATGAGCCCTCGTAGCCTTGATTGAAACTGAGCAGCAAAAAGTAGATGGAGTAAAAATTCGGAATACCCAAAACAACTCCACCTATCAGATGGCGGAATGAAAAGGTGTAATTTTTCCGGTAATAACCATAGAAAAGTGCCGTCAGGCCGAAAATCGCCGCTGTCGCAAAAAGAGTAGCAATAAATTGAATATCAGCGCTGCCTTTGTTGATTTCTCTTTCTACGTAATAAAGCAGTATGTCTATAACACCACTCAATACCCACGATAGAATTGGGTATCGGAACCATGATCCAAGGCTATGTTGATTGGAGTGTTCGGCATCCGAGCCGGAATCTGATGAGTAACTTGTTAGGAAAATGGCCGCCACGGCAGAACCGATTCCGAGTATTTTCGCGTAGCCCATGCTCTCGTTGTACCAGGCAAAAGTAAAAGTGACTGCGAAAAGCAGCGACATTTTCTGCATTACAGAGGCCAGAGCCATATTAAATCTTTTCACCGTTCCCCCTACGGCGTTGAAACCAGTGATGAAACAAAAGCCCAGAATAAGTGCAAAAATGAGCCATGGCTTTGAGCCCACATCAGAAGGTACCGGAAAATGTCCAAGTGTTATCCATGCAAGTGACACACAGGTCAGGTAGTTGATAACTATCGCCTGAAAAATGTCAATATTGAACCGTTGGAAGAGTTTAAAAATGATGATGAGTGCGCTGGAGCACAGTATGGAAAGCAATATAAACAACATAGGAGATGAAATTCTGCTAAAGTAGACAATCTTAAGCTGGTTTACGGGCAGAATCAGTAGTTGGTTATGTTGCGCTCGGTGATGATTTCCCTGAGTTCCTTCAGAGCCTGGTATTGGTTGGGAAGCACCTTTTTGAAGGCCTCCTTGACGGCGAAAAAAGTTCCTTTCTCCATCATATTTGGAAGCATTTCTCTGATGGTACTTTTAACAAACCGTACGTCCTGATGAATAAGTTTCTTTAATGAAGGTATCTCATGCCAGTCCGCCTCGATGGCAACAGATTTCTGCACATCTTCAGAATCAAGTTGTATTACCCTATCTTTATCGCTAAGTATGGCAGAAATGGCATGGTGGCTTGCAGGACTTTGCGGAAGCATTGCATTGCCGTGCTCGTCTTCCATCATGAAGACTTCAAGACCTTGTTCTCCAACGCGGTAGATAAGTAAATTGGATGTGTTTTCTGTCATTATCAAAAACGGTTTTCTGTAAGGAACGGCAAATTTAACAGAAATAACGGAAAAAAGTTGCCTGAATATAAAAATTAATCGTATTTGTAGTGTTCGAAGAATCAGTTTCTGATATTTGCGTCATATGAAAACGCCAGAGACAGTCACTGATTTCCGGTCATATTTCCCCTAAAATTAACTTGAGTTGAAAAAAGAAGTTTTGACAGATGTTGTGATAGCAGGTGGAGGAGCCGCTGGTTTTTTCGCTGCCGCCAATCTCGCAGAGTTGCGACCAGACCTAAAAATCATCATTCTGGAAAGGGGGAAGCAGGTGCTTGAAAAAGTCCGGATTTCAGGGGGTGGAAGATGCAACGTGACCCATGCCTGCTTTGATCCGCGGGAATTGGTTAAGTTTTATCCAAGGGGATCAAAGGAGCTGCTGGCACCTTTTCACCGATTCTGCAGCGGAGATACCATTGCATGGTTTGAAAAGAGAGGTGTGGCATTGAAAATAGAAGACGATCTTCGAATGTTTCCTGAGACAGATTCGTCTTTGACGATTGTAAATTGTCTGAAAAATGCCATCCTAAAGCCAGGAATCTCTTTGCTTACCTCGCAACGTATTGATGCCATTAACCACAATCCGCTATCGGAGACTCCTTTTCAGATTCATACTGAGTCGGTCATTTATCGCTGCGCTGCAATACTCTTGGCAACAGGTAGCAATCCAGCTATCTGGGAGATGCTGCGAAAGCTTGGGCATCAGATTATTCCACCGGTGCCGTCACTTTTTACGTTCAATTGCAAGGACAGCCGAATCAGAAATCTGGAAGGAATAAGCGTGGGTAATGTCACTATATCGCTCCCTGAACATGGATATGCCGCCACCGGACCTTTACTCATTACGCACTGGGGTTTCAGCGGACCTGCCATTTTGCGCGCATCTGCATGGGCTGCCAGAGAACTGTACCATCAACATTATCATTTTAAACTCAAAATCAACTGGGTTGGATTCGATTCCAAAGAAGAGATGGCCGAGCAGATGCTGGGTTATAAAACAGAGCAACCAAAGAAAAAAATAATAAATAGTCCTGCTCCGGGTATTCCAGCAAGGCTCTGGAAACGCCTCTGCGAAGAATCAGGTATTGCTGATGACCTGACCTGGGCAGATTCATCCAAAAAAAGTCTGCAGGCGCTATCAGCACAACTTTGCGATGCTGATTTCAACATCATCGGCAAAAGTACCTTCAAGGAAGAGTTTGTGACAGCGGGTGGAATATTACTGAAGGAAGTTAATATTAAGCGCTTTGAAAGCAAGCTCATACCTGGACTATTTTTTGCAGGTGAGGTGCTTGATATTGATGCCATTACGGGCGGTTTCAACTTTCAGGCTGCTTGGACTGGGGGCTGGTGTGCAGCACAGGCAATGGCAGAACTTCCGAAAAAATAAAACCCCGTTGGTCGATAGAGCCAACGGGGTTTTTGCCAATGATCAGCTGCTAGATAGTTAGTTTTTGACAAATTTCCTGAGGGCATATTTTCCGTTTCTGTCAAATATTTTCATCAGATAGGTACCCTTCTGCAACTGCGAAATGTCAATCTGCGCAGTGTTTTGCACACTAAGTAATTCGCGGCCGGTAACATCGAATATCTGAGCACTGGTTATCTCACCGGTCAATTCAACTTGTATAAAATCACTTGCGGGATTTGGATACAGGTTCCAGTCTGCAATCAGCTCTTTATCATTTGCTTTTACAACACTTAGGTCCTTGAGTTCAAGGAACCATGCGCTACGACCATGGGTAAAGAGAAATAGTTTCTTGTCTTCAGGTCTTAGTTTCATTTCAAAAATAGCAACATTCGGCATTCTGGTTTCTTTTTCCCAATTTTGGCCGCCATCAAGTGTGTAATATAATCCGAAATCTGTTGCAGCAAAAAAGATTGTTTCTGGCGCATCGGGGTGAGCCTGCACCTGATAAACACTGAGGTTTTTAGGCAAATTTCCGGAAATACTTACCCATTTCATGGTATCTGTATTTACATACATTCCTTTCCATGCTCTTGGTAGTGAAGAGATGGTTGTTAGTCCCACAAACATAGTTGTTTTATCAGAAGGGTGGAATGAAATGGTTCCCCACACTGATGATCTCATATTCGCAGGTAGCAGCGATGCCAGATTCTTCAAAGTCTGACCTGCCGCTCTTGTTGCTGCATTCTCAATGCGGTAAAAAATTCCTGATCCACCAAGGTAAACTGTCGGGTCAGCATCCCGCGTTACACCAATGGCGTTGATATTGCTGATGGTTGTTTTGTTGAGTTTCTCCCAGAAAACACCGTTGTTGATTGAACGCCAAATTCCCTTATTACTCCTGTAATAGAGCTGGTTTCCATCGGCATAGTTCATTTCAAACTGATTGATGAAGTCGACTCCTTCGGAAACGGCTGTTCCTGGAGTAACATCAACTTGATTGGCATTTCCATTTTTAAAATAGGTTTTTCCATTTTGCGTGGCACAATACAGAATATTTGGATTTTGCTGACTGATGTGCGAATAAGCACCATCTCCGCCAAAAAATTTTGTTGCTACGCCATTGCTGTATCTCCATGTTCCGTTGTCCTGAGATCCTGAAATACAATTTATTCCTGTCGGACCATAATTCCCCGCATAATATTGTGCTGTAGTATAGCCCTTGCTCATGTCTTTACTTCCGCCGGCAAGCGTTTGGAAGTTGCCCTTGTAAATGCCACCGTCGTTTCCAACGAAAAAATCATTTCCATCGCCTTTTCCAAAGTGGCTGTATACGTGATTGTCAGCATGACCAGAATTAAAACTGGTAAAATTGACCCCTCCATTTCTTGAATAGGCTGCGAACTGCGCCCCGAGGACTACGAAATCAGGATTTTTCGGATGAACACCGAGCATTACGCAATAATTGGACTGTGTAGATCCAATGTTCAGCGTCTGCGTAGACATTCTCTTCCAACTCGAGCCGCCATCGGTACTTTTAAAGATGCCAAGATTGGCTGATGGTCCGCTTCCGCTGGCATCCAGGCCTGCGCTATTCGTAAAGAAGGCATAAACAGTGTTCGGATATGCATTGGCACAATTGGAAATTAGAATCCTGCCTATACTTGTCTTCGGGAAAAGGGAATCTGTCAGCACGGCAAATGGGCTAGTAGTAGGTTTTGGCGTTTTAAATATTTTAACGCCCTGTAAGGATACCATAAGACTGGAATCCGGGAAACTGATGATACCTGATACCGAACTGTTTGAGTAGTTCAAAACAGGTAGTTTTGTCCAAGTAGCGCCGCTGTTTTTGGAATAGAACAAGCCTCTGGATGTACCCAGCCAAACTGTTGAAGAGTCTGTAACGCTATGAACAATGAGGTTGCAGTAACCCATGTCTGAAATGGCAGTTGACGGCAATCTCTCAAAGGTCATTCCTCCATCGGTAGATTTGTAAACCCCGTTTCCTGCGCCGACAGAGCTGCCTCTGACTTCACCCGTGCCGTAATAGATTTCATTCGGATTAAATGGATTTTCAGTAATACAGGATACTGCAAGATTCGCAGACTGGTCGTTGATGGCCTGCCAGCTTTGCCCACCATCCATACTTCTCCATAGGCCACCTGATACACTGCCAGCAAAAATTTTGTTGCTGTCAATTGAGCTAACCAGAATAGCTCTGGTTCTTCCACCATGCAGTATATTATTGGATAAATTGGTAACGGTAGTAATTGGTGTTTCGCCACCTCCACGGTTGTTGCTGATCAACATCCTGTCGTGTGCATACCATTGATCTACGAGTCCCTCTGGTATTTCACCTCTCTCGTTTTTGTGTTCGTCGAACCATTGTTTGTAGTATCCGGGATTGGTGTCCGTGTCTGAAGCTGTAAAACGGGATCTTGCACATCCCGATAGAAAAAAGACTGCAAACAGCAAATAAAATGCGTTTTTAAACATAGTTTTGGTATTATAGTTTTGAGTAGTAGTCATGTCGGCAAAGATATACAGAACCCACAATTCGCAAAGTATCAGCTAACGAAATCAATTTATTTTTAGACAAAATTACATACTCCTGTTAAATCTTAAATTAGCTACTAAACAGCAAAACTACCACACGGTGTTCGTAAGGGAGTCAGTTTAGGATGCTTTGTAGAATTTTTTGACCGAATAATTACCATTTCGGTCGTAAATCCGGACGAAATAATATCCAATTCCCAGAGGAGAAAGGTCTATTTGTGTGCCATCAACATTCAGCTTCAGCTCTCTTCCTACTGCGTCAAAGATCTGGATATGGTCTATTTCTACTTCGGTGTGGATGTTTAGCAATCTACCGGCGGGGTTGGGGAAAACATCGCACTCTAATTTTAGTTGACCATCTTTGGAAGGTACAACTGAAAAATCTTTTAATCTTAGGAACCAAACACTTCTTCCATGTGTGAACAGGAAAAGACTTTTGTCCGATACCCGTAACCTCATTTCATCGATTCCTATGTTGGGTATACGGGTTTCTTTTTCCCAGTTCATGCCGCCATCAAGTGTAAAATAAAGCCCGAAATCTGTTGCGGCGAAATAGATCCTTTCAGGATCATCTGGATGTGCCTGAACTTGGTTTACACTTAAGTTTTTTGGTAGATTTCCTGAAATGCTGCTCCATTTCATTGTATCACTGTTGACATATTCACCTTTCCAGGCTCTGGGCTGTGTTGAAATTGTGGTTAGGCCGATGAATAATGTACTCTCCTTTGTCGGGTGAAATGAAATGGTACCATAAGCATTGGATCTCATCGTGGTTGGAAGCAAGGATGACAGATTTTTCAATGTGGACTCTTTTGGAATATCGGCCGCATGCTCAATTCGGTAGAACACTCCCGACCCTCCCAGGTAAACTGTAGGGTTGTTGTTTTTGCTGACTGCTACAGCTGAAATGTTACTGATTGTAGTTTTGTTTAGTTTTTCCCAGCTTAGTCCTCTGTCCAATGTTCGCCAGATGCCTTTGTTGCTGCGGTAGTACAGTTGTGCGTCGTCGGCATGGTTCATTTCATATTGGTTCACGAAGTTAACCCCTTCCGCAATAGCTGCTGCAGGGGAAATATCGGTTAGATTGGCAAGTCCCTCCTTTTTGTATGTTTTGCCGTTCTGGGTACCGCAGTACAACAGGGATGTGTTTTGATGGCCCATGTGTGCGTATGTACCGTCTCCGCCGTAAAATTTACTTGTCACTCCATTGGTGTATAACCAGGTTCCATTGTCCTGTGTACCGCCGATGCAATTTACTCCTGATGCACCAAAGTCACCTGCGTAATATTGAGCACAGGTGTAGCCTTTGTTCATCACCTGTGTTCCGGTAGACAGTGTCAGAAAATTGCCCCTATAAACACCACCATCATTGCCGATGAAGAAATCATTGGCGTTGCCCTTGCCGGCATGGCAGTAAACGTGGTTATCGGCATGCCCGGAGTTGAATGAAGTCCAGTTTACACCACCATTTCTGGAAAATCTTGTTGATAGAGCACCAATTATCAGGAAATTGGGGTTTCTTGGGTGCACACCGAGCATGAGGCAGTAGCTCTGGTAAGATGTGCCAATTTGCACAGGGCTATCAGTTGTTTTAGTCCAGTTTAGTCCGCCATCGTTGCTTCGGAAAATTCCATAAAACGCTTCAGCATTGGCTGTATTGTTGCAGAAAAGCGCATAAACAGTATTTGGAGCACTTATGTAACAATTGGCAACAAGAATTCTTCCCACATTTGTTTTAGGAAAAGTTGAATCTTTTATTTCCGTGAAGGGCCCGATTCCCGCTTTAAGCGTTTTGTACAGCGTGCGTCCTTTTAGTGCCACGAGCAAACTACTGTCCGGAAAATGGACAATACCTGATATATATGACGTGGTCAGGTTGCTGACAGGAATTTTTTTCCATGAACCACCACTGTCATTAGATTGAAAAAGTCCTCGCGTCGTACCGACCCACAGGGTGGAAGAGTCCGTCACGCTGTGTACTATCATGTTGCAGTAGGTCATCTCACTCAGACTGCTGGATGCAATTTTTTCAAATGTTAGTCCTCCGTCGATAGATTTGTAGACGCCGTTTCCGGGAAAGCTATTCCACTCTTCACCCGTGCCGAAGTAAATTTCTCTCGGATTAAAAGGGTTTTCAGCTATACAGGAAACTTTTTGTCCTGCTGACTGGTCGTTTATGGCTTCCCAGTTCTGGCCTCCGTCTGTACTTCTCCACAGGCCTCCGGTAACACTTCCTGCGAATACCAGATTGGAATCAAGAGAACTTACCATGATTGCTCTTGTTCTTCCTCCGTGATGGGCTTCCACAGACAGATTGCTGAGCGAGGCTATCGGTGATTCTCCGCCCCCTCGGTCGTTTTGTATCATTTTCCGGTCATTGGCAGACCAGCTTTCAACCAGATTCTCGGGTATTTCTCCTCTTTCATTTTTGTGCTCCTCAAACCACTGTTTGTAGTAGTCCGGGTGACCTGAAATATCAGTGTATTTGTGAATTTTTTTTGCGCAACCGCTCAGCAGCAGCAAAAAGGCAATTATCTGTAATGTGGTCTTCATATTAAACAAATGAAAAGCTGAAATAATCTGATTTTGCAAAATTATAATTAATATCCAGAAGGAAAAGCCCGGATGGCAAAATTGTATATTATTTGAATTGTCCACCGGAAAAACGATATATTGTCTTATTTTTGGCACCTAATTTTTCAACAATGACCAAGAGAGATCCATGGGTACCATTATATATCTCACTTGCCTTGATGGTGGGAGTCCTGATTGGCGTGAAAACGGGTCAGCAATTTCCATTTCTGCTAGAAAACGGGACTGTGTTGCGTACGGCTGATAAAAGTTTGCTTGAAGTCACCAGATACATCAATGGTAGATATGTGGATGAAGTATCCCCAGCTGAACTGACTGAAAAAACCATTGATATGTTGCTTGAATCGCTCGATCCCCACTCAGTTTTTATTCCCGCAGCAGATGTCAAAGCCGTTAATGAGCAACTGCAGGATGACTTTGAGGGAATAGGGGTGGAATATCTTATGAATAATGATACCATTCAGATTGTCAATGCCATTCCCGGAGGTCCCTCCGAACAATTGGGTATTACTACAGGAGATAGAATTGTGATGGTTGAAGACAGTATTGTGGCCGGTGTTGGAATAAATTCGGAGACTGTCGTCAGAAAATTGCGCGGCCCAAAGGGGACAAGGGTTAAAGTCGGGATATTGCGTGGCAGAAATCTGCTCAGTTTTGAAATTGTAAGGGATGAAATACCCAACCATAGTGTAGATGCAGGATTTATGTTGGATCACAAGACAGGGTACATAAAAATCAACAGGTTTTCAGAGAATACCTATAAGGAATTTATGGAAAAACTTGAGCTGATGGTAGAAAAAGAAGGCATGAGGGACCTTGTCATCGATGTCAGAGGCAATCCGGGAGGATTTTTGCAAAAAGCGGTAGACATTCTCAACCAATGTTTCAAGGAGAAAGATAAGTTGTTGTTGTATACCGAAGGCAAAAATGTAAAAAAGCAGTCTTACAACACCAATGGTCAGGCTTTTTATAACATCGAAAAAATTGCGGTGCTGATCGATGAGGCCTCTGCTTCTGCGAGTGAAATAGTAGCCGGAGCACTGCAGGACTGGGATAGGGCCACAATAGTAGGAAGAAGAACATTTGGAAAGGGTCTGGTGCAGGAGCAGTATCCGCTGAGTGATGGCTCTGCGCTGAGGCTAACCATCGCCCGCTACTACACGCCTTCGGGTCGCTGTATTCAAAAACCCTACAAGGGGAATCTTAACTACAGAGACGACATTGAAAACAGGCGCAAAAATGGTGAACTAAGGAATCTGAATGCTGTTGTAGATACCACACCCGTTTTCACCACGGCAAACGGGAAAAAAGTGCATTCGGGCGGAGGGATTACCCCGGATATTTTTGTGCCGGCTGACCCAATATACGATTTGCCTTTCTTTCTAAAACTCAGGGAAAATATGGCGCCATTTTCCATCAGTTATGTACAAAAATTTAGACAAAAGCTGAATACAGGTCCTGAACAATATACCAATTCGGCACTTAGTCCAGAAATTTTCAAGGAATTTCTGTCTTACTGTCAACGCAATGGTATGCGAATGGATTCTGCAATGCTGCGGCAATGTGAAACATTAGCTGTTATCTTGCTCAAGGCAAGTCTGGGGAAAGCACTGTTTGGTGGAGATATTCAGTACAGGGTACTTGCGCAGCATGATCCCTTTATTGAGGCCGCATTGAAAAATAAGTAAAATTGCATTCCCTACACAAGGTTTTCACATCAAGTGATAGTTGAAGATTTTCTTCTCTATTTTGTAATTTTATTGCACACAATGACAGCAAATCCGGGTTTAGCGTCGGCATACAGCCTGCACAAAAACAAAAATCAGTACTATGGATTATTTTGAGTTTTATAATATTCCGGTTCAGTTTTACCTAGATGAACAGCAACTGAAAAAACTATTTTTTACAAAAAGCAAATCCCTGCATCCAGATTTACATGTTCAGGCGGATCAGGCAACACAAGAAAGAAATCTGTTGCTCTCCAGCCTAAATACAGAGGCATATAAGGTGCTCTCGGATTTTTATTCCCGAATGGAGTACATCCTTAAAATGAAAGGCGTACTGCTGGAGGGTCACTCAGAATTGCCGAAAAGTTTCCTGATGGAAATGATGGAGCTAAATGAAAAAATAATGGATTTGCAGTTTGATTTTTCGCCCGAAATTCTTGATCAGTGCAGAAAAGAGCTTCACGATTTTGAAACCAAGGCACTTGAAGAAGTTCATCATCTACTGGAAAATTACAAAGATGAAAAGGTGTCAAAAGAAGATCTTGAGCCGGTCAAAATATTTTATCTGAAACACAAATACTTCTTGCGAATTCAAAAAAGTCTTTCTACTTTTGCAGCGCATTAATCGAGATGCATCTTTTACCGCACCGGAGTGGCGGAATGGTAGACGCGCTGGTCTCAAACACCAGTGATTTCACGATCGTGCGGGTTCGAGTCCCGCCTCCGGTACAAGAATTTTATCTTGTGTTTTGGTATTTTTTCCAATTAGTCAGACGACTAATTTTTTCCAATTAATGCAATACGTTGCATTGGATATTTAAAAGATCATTGGTCGGCCACAAAAAAAGGCAATCCGTTTTTCGGGTTGCCTTTTTTTCTACTTTGAACCATGAAAAATCAGTTTCGATTGTAACCGAGCCACCAACCCACAACGCCACCGGAAACACCGATATTGATTATGGTTGCCATTGTATCAAGAACCAGTCCGTTCCATGTGTAAATGTTGGTTGTTGCGAGCATCATTGCATCGTAACTAACGGCCACAAGGCACCCTATAATCACACCATGGTACAGACCGGCCATCATGGTTTTGACGCTTCCCAGGCTTTCAAAAAGATAAGTGAGCAATAACCCAGTGGCAATGCATCCGATGATAATTGTCATCAGATCCGGTGCATCAACCATTATGGTTTGCATGTTTGGACAGGCGGCGTCAAGTGCGCTGCCAAAAATGATTTGATAGGTTAAATAAGAGGCAGCGAAATATGCAGCCGCTCCAATGAAAATTCCGGTTAAAAATTTGCTTCTGTTCATTTTGAATTGAATTTTGGATTTTATATATTGTTTTGTTCGTAACACAAATATGCAATTTAACATGGAATAAATAATGTTTTTTAGTAATTTGTAATTACTTTTAATTCCGGCAACCGTAATTGATATTCGGACATTGGAATTGTAAATCATATCATATTTTTGTAAAACGCATCATTGGTGAAATCTGTAGTTGGCATTTTTGAGGCATTTTACCCAGAGGCCCTTGTTGCATCGATTGAGCAATTGGGTGATGGGCATATCAACAGCACTTACCGCGTTGATTTCAACATCGGTGGGGTTTCCGAATCAGTAGTACTGCAACAGGTGAACAGGAATATTTTTCCAGAGCCGGCTAAAATTGCTGAAAATATAAAGGTTGTAGCCGGTCATCTTCAGCAAAGGAATTACCGCTATGAAATCCTGGAGATAAAGTCTGACTATTTAGATAATGCGGGCCATTACTGGCGGATTTTCCCATTATTCACGGATTGTGTTTCCTTTCTTACCTGTAGCGATATCTACAAAGCTGAAGAATCTGCCAGGGCATTCGGACATCATTTTTTTTGTTTGTCAGATCTTAATGTTGATAAACTCCACACAATTATACCGGATTTTCACAATGCCTACCGGCGCTGGGAACAGTTTGAGTTCGCTATTTTTAATGCTGATGTAAAAAGAAGGGACGTGGCACAACAAGCCATTGCGTTTTATACAGAAAATCGCTACCTGATAGATTTTTACACAGAGCTAATTGTACAATTACCCTTAAGGACAACCCACAACGACACAAAAATCAGTAATCTCCTCTTCAATAAATTCGGAGATAAACCGAGCGTAATAATTGATCTGGATACTCTGCAACCTGGAACAGTTTTGAGCGAATTTGGTGATATGGTACGTTCTTATTGTCCATCTCACAGTGAAGAGGAAACAACGCATTTGTTGGATTTGACGAATGGAATCTTTTTCCTTTTTAGCGGATTTAAGATTAGCAAAACC
>CANHEE010000035.1 GCA_947459655.1 Lewinellaceae bacterium | reverse complement strand
TTTGTGCCGGATTGGATGCCACTCTCACTGCTCAGGGAGGAACCAACTTCAGCTGGTCAGGGCCGGATAATTTCAAATCTACTCAGCAAAATCCTGTCATTTCAAAAGTAGAAACCAAAAATGCAGGGACCTACACCGTAACCGTAACCGACTCCAACAATTGCAAAAAGGCAGCTAGTACCATACTGGAAGTGAAGAATTGTATTTCCACCAAAGACGCAAATGGAAGCAATGGTATAACAGTATTCCCGAACCCTGCGAGTGACAGACTAACCATTCAGTCCGTCACAGGAATCGTGAAGGTTGAGTTGTTTAACGCTGCGGGACAGAAAGTACTTGAAAAAAGTACAAAGGGAAATGAGGTGATATTGGAGATACCGGAAATTTCACCAGGAGAACATCTACTGAAAGTTTTCACCGATAAAACAGATTTCGGTACATTCAAGATTTTAATCAGGCGTTAACGTTCATCAAGAATAATAACCACAGCGGGGTGTGAAATTTACTTTCACACCCCGCTGCTTTTTTTATTTAATCCAGTTTGACAGTCGCCGCAATCTTCCTGAAAGTCTGCAGCCGCTCGCTATGGTTTTCGGTGGCCGAGCCGAGCAGGATGTAGTACATATTCTCCCTGAACAAAAGCACCTGATACAGCATTCGGTTTCCACCCTCTGCAGTTGTAGTGGCGCTGATTTCGTAACCGGGCAGACCGGCGATTTGCACGGGCTTGTTTTCGGTGATCGTCAACTGTGATTTTGTCTGTTTCTGCATACGCTCCAATGAAAATGCAGCCCTATCGGCCGGAGCCTCCTTGCCGCTTCCCGCAAAAAAAGAATTTTTAGTTAATGACTTGTTTGATGAAGAACCATCCGCCGTGTACATCACCGCATCAGAAATTCTTCTAGCGAATTTTAGACCGCTACCGCTAAAATCAATAGAAAAACCTACGGGCATCGGTGCATCTACTCGCTCTTCTTTGTAAGCTACAGAAAGCATGGCTTGCTTGATGGCATCTGCCTCAGCGCTTCCCTCGGGGAAAACTGCACTAATCATCACATTGTATTCATCATCACCAAACAACAGTAAATATTTCCCGAAAGTCTTGGGGCCGACTTTTTGCATGAGCGTAAAAAAAGTAGCCTCCTCATTGTTGAGGGTCAGCTTCTCCTGTCCAAGCATTTTCAGTCCGTTGATTTTCAGGTTCTCCTTCAGAAATGATTCCAGCAGCGACTTGTAACTGCCCACCGCCTCTCTTACAATGATTGAATTGTCGCTTCGGCTGTCCTTGAAGCCTATTGAACCAATCACCTGCTCGTATCCGGCAGGGGGAACCATGTATACCTTGGAACTCTCTACTCTGATATGTCCGAGCCCCATTTTGTTGTTGATTTCCATTCCTTTTCCCTGTGCATTCCCAGATACGGCGTAGCACATAAAAATCAACACTGGAAATATAAACCTCATAAGCACTTTTATTTTTTTCTAAACGATTGATAAATAGCTATTATTTTGTACGCTCAATGTGTTTTGCTTCGTTCCAAAGCGTGTCCATTTCCGTAAGCGACATGTCGATGAGTGCCTTTGGTGCCTTTGCCTCAATATATTCAAATCTTGATTTGAATTTTCGATTTACTTTTTCAAGCGCTGTCTCCGGATCAATCCCCTGAAATCTCGCATAGTTGATTAATGCGAAAAGGACATCGCCAAACTCCTCCTCTTTTTTTTCCTGTGCGAAATTCTCATCAATGGTCTCCCTGAATTCTGCTAGTTCCTCCTCCACTTTTTCCCAAACCTGATTGGCATTTTCCCACTCAAACCCGACTTTTCCGGTTTTTTCCTGCATACGGTATGCCTTGACCATTGCAGGAAGCGATTGAGGCACGCCTTCGAGTACAGATTTTTTTCCTTCCTTTAACTTTAGCTGCTCCCAGTTCCGCTTTACCTCATCTTCATCAGCCACCACTATATCACCATAAATATGCGGATGCCTTTTTACAAGTTTGTCGCAGATGCCATGAAGCGCATCTGCAATGTCAAATGCACCCTGCTCTCTGGCAATCCGAGCATAGAACACAATGTGAAGCATAATGTCACCAAGTTCTTCCCTGATATCATTCAAGTCGCCGGAGAGTATGGCATCAGCGAGTTCATACGTCTCTTCAATGGTCAGATTGCGAAGGGATATCATCGTCTGCTTCATATCCCAGGGGCACTGCTCTCTCAGATCGTCCATTACATTCAGTAATCGGGCGAAAGCCTCTGTCTCCCTTGCGTCAGGGCGGCTCAGGTTCTGAGGATTATTTTTCTGCATCAGCTGTATTTTCCGCAAAGGTAGAATAAAAAAAATGGCATTTAAAAAAATGCCCCCGATGAATGTTCATCGGGGGCTTCTCAAATCAGTAATATCTTAGGCGAACCACATTGGCAATCCATTTTGCAAAACGGATTACCTGACGGGTGTAACCATATTCGTTGTCGTACCAAACGTATAGCACTACACTTTTGCCATCTTTGGAGACAATCGTAGCAGGACTGTCGTAAATGGAGGAGCATGGATTGCCAACCAGATCGGAAGAGACCAGCTCATTCGAAGTGGAATACTGGATCTGCTCGACCAAGTCACCGTACAGCGCCGCCTGACGCATAGCCTCATTCATTTCCTCCTTTGTCACTGCCTTGTTGAGATTAAGGTTCAGTACTGCCAGTGATACATTAGGGGTCGGTACGCGGATGGCATTACCGGTAAATTTACCGGACAGCTCAGGCATGACTTTGGAAATTGCAGATTCTGCACCGGTTTCCGTGATGACAAGATTCAAGGGTGCAGAACGACCCCTACGGTATTTTGGATGGTAGTTATCAAGTAGATTCTGGTCATTGGTGTAGGAGTGAACCGTTTCGATATGTCCCTTCTCTATTCCGAAAGCCTTGTGCACTACGGACAGTATCGGTATTATGGCATTGGTTGTACAGGAAGCAGCTGAAAATATGTTCTCGTCGCGGTTGAAATTTTCGTGGTTTACCCCATGTACGATGTTCGGAACATCACCTTTTGCTGGTGCAGTCAAAAGAACTTTAGCTACACCTTTGGAATTCAAGTGTCTGCCCAAGTCCTCGCGTTTTCTCCACACACCTGTGTTGTCAATCACCAGTGCATCGTGGATTCCATATTTAGTATAGTCAATTTCCTCCGGAGATCCTGCATTGATCATGTGAATTTTGTGGCCATTCACTATCAGGCATCGGTTTTCAGCATCAGCAACTACAGTACCGGGAAAGGTTCCGTGTACCGAGTCCGTGCGGAGCAAATCGGCTCTTTTGATGATGTCTTCAGGTGACTTGTCGCGGGTAACGATGGCTCTCAATCTAAGCTGTTCACCTTTACCTGCCTGTGTAATCAGTTCGCGAGCAGCGATACGGCCGATACGACCAAAGCCGTAAAGCACGACATCTTTTGGTACAAGCTTCAATTTGTCCTTACCCATGAAATCACCCAGCTTGGCCTCAATCATGGCTTCCATTGTGGCATATTTGTCACCGCTGTTGGTCCATTCCACACCCAACCTACCGATGTCGATACGGGACGGTGCAAGGTCAGCTTTGGCAAGTACCTTGGCGATAGCCAAGGTAGTATGAATGTATATAGGACGCTTTGCAAAATCCTGGGCATAGTGGTGCAATTGCAGCAATTCCGAAGCACTTCTGTCCATCATTTGGTGACGGAAAAGAATCAGTTCTACTGACTTGTCAAACCACAATTTACCCAGCAGACCAATCAGCTCAATGGCAGCTTTTTCGTCTTTGATCCATTGTTTGAGGTTGTCCTCGTAAGTTTTCTTTTGCATAGTATGATTTATTTTCGTTGAATTCTGTCTTTAGGTTGGGCACTTCGCATATTTCGGATTTTATCAGCTGAGATTGTGCGCTGCATAGCGTTCCACAAAAGCTTTCATTTCATCAACCATGTCCGGAGAGCCCACTGCGATAGTTGATTTCTGGTGCAGCTGAGTAGGTTTCTGATCCAGAATTCTGCGCAATTGGCAATCGATAGCTTTTCCTCCTGCTTGTTCAACGATGAAGGCTATTGGATTGCACTCGTACACCAGGCGCAGTTTGCCCTGTGGGTATTTACGGGTATTCGGATAAAGGAAAATACCGCCCTGGAACAGGATGCGGTGGATATCGGATACCATACTGCCAATGTATCTCAGTCCAAGATTAAGGTCGGAACAATAGTCGATGTAGCGGCGCATTTCGATGTCAAACTTAAGGTAATAGCCCTGATTGACACAATAGTAATTTCCACGGGCAGGTATCTTGATATCACGGTGGCTCAGACAGAACTCTCCGATAGATGGATCGAGCGTGAATCCATTGACACCGCTACCTGTGGTGTAAACAAGTATGGTCGATGTTCCGTAGCTGACGTAACCTGCGGCAACCAGTTCGGTCCCTGCCTGCAGGAAATCCTCCAGCGTTACATCACCTTTGCTATCGCTTACCCTCCTGTAAATGGCGAAAATGGTCCCCACAGATACGTTGACATCAATATTGGATGAACCATCAAGTGGATCAAAAAGTACAACATACTTGGCCTCTTTGGTGGCTACAGCAGGAATTGGAATAAAATCCTCCAGCTCCTCTGATGCAATTCCGCAACATTCGCCACTATTTTTCAGGCACTCTATCAGTTTCTCGTTGGCAAACATATCGAGTTTCTGAACAGTGTCGCCGGTTGAATTTTCGACACCTGCCACCCCGAGAATGTTCACTAGCCCTGCCTTGTTGACTTCCCTGTTTACAATTTTAGCGGCTACTCCGATGTCCCGGAGTAGTCCGGTCAGCTCACCTGAAGCAAATGGAAACTCACTTTCCTTGCGGATGATGAACTCGTCCAGGGTAACAATGCGATTTGCAATATTCATTTTTTTTAATTTAGGTAACTACTGAGTAGTTTCAGTTAAGGACATACTGACTCAACGGACTATGTCACCCGTTCGGTCAAATTTCGCTTTTATAAAGTTTGTTGTAATCGAGGGATTTTTCTGCTTAGTTGTCATGTGTCCGACGGACCTGCGCCTTATCACTGATGTCGAAACTCTCAGGGACAAAAATACGGATGTTCACCACCTCATCGCAAATTCCGAATTTGGTTTTCAGTTTTTGCGGACTAGGGTTTTTGTAACTCAGGATATAATTTCCGTCTTTTTTCCCTTCAAATTGTATGAGATATCGGCCATTTTCCACCACATAGTTCATTATCGCTGCATTGGCCTGCTCAAGCTTGACATTGGTTTCCACTAGTATAACATCTCCAGGCCAAGACAAAAGTTCGTATCCGGCCGGAATGTTGACCGAGATGTTTTTAACTTCCTTCACCTCAAAAGTCTGGTGCAATGTTTTTTCCAGCTGAGCGAAAGCAGGTGTAAACAGGCAGGAAAAAGCGAGCAAAAACAAGACTCTAATTCGGCATCGTAAATTTGTCACAAGGATAATATTATATCCGGACTGGCAAAAAAAATCGAGAAATTGTCCACCGAGGCCTCCGGGTGAAAAATGTATCAGAATGTGGAGTTTACAGTTAACCTGACACCACTGAAAGCGGGTTCAAGCCGGCAGATTCCTCCTGTACATACTACACCCTCTACCTGCTTTACATAACCAAGAGTAAGGCGCGTTGAGTGATGAGTGTAGGCAAGACTCACGGTCGGATAATGTAGGGCTTTGGAAGTTTTGTGCGGGTCGTAGTTGTACATATCAGATACAGTCAGCACCCAGTGTGGTGCCGCGCTAAATTCAGCCAAAGCAAACAACCAACTGCCATAGTCCTGTCTGGTCAGCATGTGCTGCAGCTCCATGCGGATACTGCGTCTTTTGGTAAATTTGTATAAAAACTCAGAATAAACCGTAAATGTCTGTACCAGCGGAGCGTTGGGCTTTACTTCGTACACGCGCTGATTGTACTCTTGATGCTGAATGCCCAGAATGGTACTATAACGTTTTTTCTTCCAGGTAAACTCAGCTAGCATTTCTCGGTAAAGCTTTTCTTTTTCAAGAGTCTGAATGTTGGAAAAGTTTGCTAGAATTTCAAAGCCTTTTTTCGGTCTGTAGCGCATTTCGGACTGAAATGCCTGCTCGCCAAGTTCCTGGGTAGCTGCGTTATAGCGGGCTGAGAGACGGTAAGTGTTCTGTCGACTCATCGGTGGAAGGAAGTTAATGGTTCCACGGTTAAGTGTAACAAATGGGTTGGTTCGGAACGTGAAGTTCTCCGTTCGCTTCCCTTCGAGGGAAATACCCAATCCTTTAGAAGCATAGGAAAGACTGCTGTAGACAATATTTCCCGGCTTGTTAAGCAGTTTACCATACGCTACGTCCCCGCTTGAAAGGGTTCGCTTCGCCTGTGGATCAAAAAATACATCAGTTGTTTTGTAAGCTCCTTCAACATACCACGTAAACCTACCCGCATTCAAGGTATTGAATGCCGTAAAAGCATAGGAGTTGTATTGAGCGGTAATAGAATCTGCCACCGTATAGCTGCTGATGGCAGAAACAATCTGATCAACAGTTGATTTGTCAAAGGTGCGGCCCACTACACCTATTCCAGGAGCAATTGTCCAAGGTTTAAGGCTATCGCCCAGACTGAAGAATCCGTCAGCGCTGATGCCCTTAATAACGGAACCATAAAGATCAAACTGCTGTTTTTGTCTACCTGAAAAAACCTTTATATTAAGGTTTTCTGTAGGCTTGTATCCTGCCCTGACACCCACCAAAGCGTTGTCGATGGCCAGCGGTCGCTCTTCAAACGCCCTGAAAATAATTCCGCTGCCAATCTGGTCGTACAGATATCCTGCGGCAAAATTGAACTTATCGAGTTGTTTTTTGATGTACCAGTTGCCAATGCCCTGTGCCGTGTAGCTCTGGGTAGGCACCAAAAGGTTAGAATTATTGAAAAGGTCGAAACGAACGCCCGCATCAAACCCGTAGTTACTGTAGTTCAGATTGAACCAAGACTGTGCCCCGAACTTTTGGTAATCGTATTGCGGAATATTAAAAGCCCCGATGGCAGTATCGCGGATGAAAAAGTTGCCGGTGGCATCAAGGCTGCCACTCAGTCTGCCCTGGTTTTGTTGTTCCTGAGCTTGAATTATTCCGGTGAAAAGAAGTAAAAAGAGGAAAGGGTAAAAAAAAGTACGGTTCATTGTTTCGGATTTGTCCTGATTGTAAATCCCTGCAAAACTAAGAAAAGAATACGCTTTTCAAAAATAAATGGATCAGGCCTCATCATCGTCACCCCGAACGAAAAATTTGCGAATATCCTCCATGTGAAGCAGCCCTTGGGCTTCCAGCTCCGATTTCAACTCTTCAACCTGACTAAGCTCGATGTTTAGGGCATCCACCGAAATTATCACCTCCCTGACGGCTGAAACCATCGAAAGGCTGAGGAGAATGAGTCCGACACCAAATAGAAATTCTCCGGTATGTTGGTGACGAAAATAAATGGCGATTATGGATAGTACGCTGCAAAACAATGCACTGATGCCCTTCAGCTGCATGTTTCGGATCAGAATAATCCTTCTGCGCAGATTGCTGATCTGCGGTAGCAGACTGGGATCATGTGTTTCCACAAACTTATTTTTCAGATTCCTAACCAGATTAGCGATATTCATGAACCTCGTCGTGTAGCCGATATACAGCAGGGAGACCGTCGAAAACAATAATGCCGGTGTGTTGAGGGTTATATCTATGGTTTCTAACTGAAACATTTTATTGAATTGTGGGTGATTAACTATATTTGTTGCCAAAAATTCTGTGGCGGTCAAGGACCCACTAAGGTAAAAATTAACTATGACTAAATACTGCATTCTACTGTTTTTTCTGCTCAGCTCATTGGCCAGTGCCCAAACGCTCTTTGACGAAGAGCAGGTCCATACAGTTTACATCAGCATAGCGCCGGAATATCTTAGTTTCATGTACAGAAATCCGGGGGCCGACACCACATTCAAAGCTGATTTCTGCTATACCGATGGTAACACGAAAGATACCCTCAAAAATATAGGGCTTTCTCTGCGAGGAAATACCTCCCGCGGCGCAGCAAAAAAATCATTCAAAGTTTCATTCAATGAATATGCAGTCGGGCAGCGATACAGAGGTATAAAAAAATACAATCTGCTGGGCTCACACAACGATCCGACACAAATCAGACAAAAACTATTCTACCACTGCTGGGCAGCATTCGGAATGCCGGAACGCAGGGCTTCTTTTGTGAAATTATTCATCAACGGCAAATATTACGGACTTTACACCCAGATTGAAGAATTCGATAAGGACTGGTGTGAAAGGGCATTCGGCAACAACGGAGGTAATCTTTACAAATGCCGTTATCCTGCCGACCTGCAGTACCTTGGAACCGCACAGGAATCCTACAAGGCTATCAAACACTCTTCCACAGAAAGGGCGTATGACCTGAAGACCAACGAAACGGCCGACAACTACAGCGACCTTGTTAACCTCTGCAAAGTATTGAACCTGCCGGCAGGACCGGAATTTGACTCACAAATCCAGAAAGCGGTGAATGTGCCTGGCGTATTGAAAGCACTGGCACTGGAAGTCATGTCCGGCCATTGGGATGACTACGCCTACAACAAAAACAACTATTATCTTTATCAGAATACAAAAACCAGCAAATTTGAGTTTCTGACTTACGATGCTGATAATACATTCGGGGTAGACTGGCTTGGCGTCGACTGGGCAAAAAAAGATGTGACAAACTGGCTACCCAAAAGTCCGGAAAAACGGCCACTAGTCAGCAAACTGCTGGCCTCCAATGATTTCAATCAGATGTACCTTCGATACCTCGATACCATCGGAAGGTATGTGCTACATCCAGACACAATCTTTCCCTACATCACCACGATTCACAATTTGATCAAGCCACATCTTGTTAATGACCCCTACTACCCGCTTGATTACGGATACTCCATGAACAGCTTTTCAGATGGACTTGTGAAAAAGGTTGACGGACACACGCCCTATGGCATTTTCCCATTCATTAGCAACAGAATCAGTAACATGAAATCGCAGACTTCGGGACTACTGATTGCAACCAATCGGAGCCCACATTTCAAAATTTATCCCAATCCGTTTCAGGATTTTATCAGGGTCGAGACCGATTATGACGGCACCGGCTACCTCTGCATTTCAAATGTTTACGGCCAGATAATCCGACGACACGAAATCGTTTTCAGCGAAAAAACAGCAGTTTCACTGCAAGGTCTTGCGTCCGGCGTATACGAAGTTTACTGCCTTGACCAGCATGGAAAATGTCTGGAATCCGTCCGCATGCTAAAAAACTAATTACTGCCGGAATTCGGAGATTTTTCCATAAACCAAATTTCAAGCATCAAAAAAATGCAAGTTGTCTTATCACATGGGCTGCAGGAAATGGCTGAATGATAACTTTCTTTGGTTGAAAAACTCCTCTCTAATTTAGAAATTAATTTCCCTATTTTTGCGTCAAATTTCATTCAAGTGAAGGCAATCAAGATCAAATCGGCACTGATTTCTGTGTACCACAAAGACAACCTCGAACCCATCATCCGAACACTGCACAGCAATGACGTGACCATATACTCTACGGGAGGTACACAGAGCTACATAGAAAGTCTCGGCATTCCGGTCACGGCAGTCGAAGACCTCACCTCCTACCCTTCTATATTGGATGGCCGGGTAAAAACCCTTCACCCCGGCGTATTTGGTGGAATCCTGGCCCGACGCGAGAAAGATCACCTCGATCAGCTTGTGAATTATAATATTCCAACGATTGATCTTGTGATCGTAGATCTATACCCATTCGAGGACACCCTAAAAGTGACTTCAGACCAGGGCGAGATCATTGAAAAAATTGATATTGGCGGTGTTTCCCTCATCCGTGCAGCAGCTAAAAATTTCAACGATGTGGTGTGCGTTGCATCGAAAAACGAATACCCACTTTTCCTGGACACCTACAATGAAAAGCATGGACAAACTGAGCTCGAAGACAGAAAGGAGCTGGCCAGACGGGCATTCAAGGTTACCTCACACTATGATGCAAAAATCTTCGGCTGGTTCAATGAAGGCAGTGATGATATCGTTTTCAAGGAGAGTATCCATACACACAAATCACTGAGATATGGAGAAAACCCTCACCAGAAGGCGGTTTTTCACGGCGATTTTGAAGCAAAGTTTGAAAAACTAACCGACAAGGAAGTCTCCTACAACAACCTGGTAGACATTGATGCAGCTGTCGGATTGATGAACGAATTCAGAGATGACAAGCCTACATTTGCCATTCTCAAGCATACCAACGCCTGTGGGGTGGCAACAAGAGATACAGCAGTAGAGGCTTGGAAAAGTGCATTGGCATGCGATCCTGTTTCCGCATTTGGTGGAATCCTGATATCCAACACCACCATTGATCTCGAAACTGCGAAGGAAATAAACACCCTTTTTTATGAGGTACTGATTGCGCCGGCTTTTAGCAACGAGGTGCTTGAATTGCTTTCTGCAAAAAAACAGCGTACGCTACTGCGACTGAAAGACTGGCACATCAGAAAAAAAGTATTCAAAAGTCTGCTCAACGGTGTCATTGAACAGGACCGCGATTACAAAACTGAAACGGCTACAGACTTACAATGCGTCACACTGAAAACACCAGGCGAAGCGGAAATCGAAGACCTTATATACGCCATAAAATGTGTAAAACACTTGAAGTCAAATGGCATAGCGCTGGTTAAAAACGGGCAGCTCATTGGAATGGGCTGTGGCCAGACTTCCAGAGTTGACTCCCTCAATCATGCCATCAGCAAGGCGCATTCGTTTGGCTTTGACCTTACCGGCGCAGTAATGGCATCCGAGGCCTTTTTCCCTTTTCCCGACTGTGTTGAAATGGCACACAAGGCCGGAATTACGGCAGTCAGTCAGCCGGGAGGCTCGGTAAAAGATCAGGATTCCATCTCCTATTGTGATTCGGTTGGTCTCTCCATGGTGATGACCGGTACAAGACACTTTTTACACTGATTTTTATAAGCAATGAAAAATCAGCTGTCCGCAATGTGATTCAGGGATAAAGACCAATCAAACCCATAAAGCGGCCCGTTTTGCCATGTTCTGCACGGAACGAATAGTAATTTTTTACATCGGAAAAAGTTGAGCGGGGAGAAATTTCTATTTGTCCGGGAGGTATGCCAAAGTCGGTGAGCTGTATGAAATTTGCTGTTTTTAGGTTGACATGAAACTTATTGCTTTTGGGGTAAAAGTGCTTATACTGGGGTGCAAACTGTTTGGCAACTTCTTCGCCTACCTCAAAATCGCATTCGTCGATGCAGGTGCCAATGTATGCAAAACAGTTTTCCCCTCGCGAACCATAGCTGGTTTCCATGGCTGCAAGGGTCTTGGACACTATACCGGCAACGGTGCCTTTCCATCCTGCGTGAACTGCGGCCACCACCTCATTTACTGCATCAAATACCAAAACAGGCGTGCAATCTGCAACTGTAACCCCGAGGAGAAGACCTTTTTTTGAGCTGATTAGCGCATCAAATCCGTCAGCACATCCGGCAGAGGTAGCAAAGTGAAGATCTGCACCATGTACCTGTCGGGCAAAAACCAGACTGCCCTCCTGAAAACCTGCTGCTAACAGCACACGACGCCGGTTTTCAAGGATGTGCTCTTCAATATCTTCGGTAAAGTTGCCAAGATTTAGACTGTCAAAAGGTGGCGCACTTACTCCCCCGTGTCGGGTGGTTTCTGTGGCAAAAAGCTGAGGAAAGGACTTAAATACTGTTGGTCGGACCATTCCGGGTGTAGACGAGACCATAAATCAGGCAAACATTCTGAGGGTAAGCAGAGTAAAATCATCCGTATAATTTTCTGCCCCTTTGTATTGATCCAGTCGGTTGATGAGTTTCTGATTGAACTCAGATGCGCCACAAACTCCGGTGCTGCTGATGAAATCTGAAAGACCTTCATCACCAAAGTGTTCTCCATCCGCATTCACTACATCGGTTACACCGTCGGTGTAGCAGACCATCAATGCATCTCCGGGTATCTGCATTTCTCCAATACTGATTTCTCCCGGTAAATTTTCCATCCAACCCAAGAAAGTACAGCCTTCGTTTAGGGACAATAACCTGCCGTCCATAAAAAGGTACGGAGGCGTATGACCTGCATTGATGTACCGAAGCCTACGGGTTTGCTGGTCAAACTCTGCAATGAAAAAAGTGATGTAGCGTTCACCTTTGGTAATACGATAAATCGCTTTGTTGAGCAGTCGAATGAATTTGAGTGGGGAGTCTCTTCTCCTGATCAGCGATCTGAGGTTGGCCTGAAAATTGGCCATCAGCAACGCAGCTGCCAGTCCTTTACCCGAAATATCTGCTATGCAACAGACCAGTCGGTTGTCGTTTTCAAACTGTATGACATCGTAAACATCACCGCCGACACTCAGGTGCGGAATGTAGACACTATTGAGTTCATATTTTTCCCCCTTTGGCATTATAGCCGGGACCAGCGACAATTGCATTTCATTGGCAAGCTTCATTTCCTGGCGCAAGCGCTCCTGTTCAATCTGCTTCTTGAAAAGCCGCTTGTTTTCCATCGCTACGGCAACGACATTGGTCAGGGCGGTAATGATTTGCATCTTGTTGTAGCGGTCATCATCGTGTGCAAAACCGCCCAGTAAAACATATGCTATCGGAGTCTCTTTATGAAAAACAGGCAGGATTTTGTCAAATTGTGACAACAACGGGTGGTCGCTGTCACTAAGCATACTAAGTCGCCGGTAAACTTTCAAAAGTTCAGTGGCATCATAGTTGTTGTGGTCCGGACCAAGGCCAATACTGCACACGCAATGCCATCTGCCATCTTCTTCAAAGTACAGAGCCATTTTCTTGACAGTCATAACAAAGCTGAGAAAATCGCTGTACATATTGAATATCTCAGCTGCAGAGTGGTTGCTGTTGATGGCCTGTGTAATGCTGAGCAAACCATTAATCTGCAACTGCTTGAGGGACAATTCTCTCTCAAATTCCTCAAATTTGCCGGACTGCGGTTTTATACTGGATTGATCAGACATGGTTGTTGAACGTTGATGTGACAACATGGCAAAGATAGAAAATTATATCTGAATACCAGCCCCCCGCTACTTGCATATATTGTCAGCACATTTGCGCGCCAAAACACTCCAAATGGAAAGTTTTGGTTAATCATTGGTTAATTTTTTACATACTTCAAATAACAATGTGAAGAAAATCATTGTAAACCCGAAATCTAACAGCTATTCCGGATCGCCATCCAGGACAAGGATTTTTATAGAAAAACGCTCGCAACTGCATTAATATCTCAATACTTACGTATTTTTGCAATAGCATTAACAGAATGCTTTTTAATGACCAAACAACAGATTTCGATGATGAAAAATACCATTTTTGCAATCATATCAGTCCTGATTTTATCTGCACATGCAAACGCTCAGAAAATTGCTGTTATTGACATGACAAAAATTATGGACGCTGTACCTGAATACAAGCAGGCCAACGATGACCTTGAAAAAATAGCAACCAAATGGCGCTCAGATATCGCTGTTGAGTACGACAAGATCAAGGGTATGTACAACAAGTATTCGGCAGAGCAGGTGCTACTCAGTGAAGAGCAAAAGAAACAGCGTGAAGATGAAATCATGAACAAAGAGAAGGAGGTCCGCGAAATGCAGAAAGACAAATTCGGACCCGAAGGAGCACTTTTCAAGAAAAGACAGGATCTTGTTAAGCCCATTCAGGAAATGGTATACTCTTCCATCGAAAAGTATGCAGCCTCCAGGGGATATGACTTTATTTTCGACAAGGGAAGTGCGTCTGGCCTAATATTTAGCAGCAGCGCAAACGATAAAACAGACGACGTAATTAAAGAACTCAAGAAAAAGTAATTTTTCTCCCCGACAGGAGGGCATTAATCAATCCCACAAGCAACTAAAAAAAGCAAATTAAACAGACACCAAATAATAATGAAAAAAACACTACTACTCTGCATACTGGCGATAGCTGCTCTGTCCCTGCAGGCACAAAAATTCGGATTCCTCAATTCAGCACTGCTTCTGGAGGAACTACCCGAGGTAAAGGCAGCCAATTCATCATTGCAAACTTTTCAGGAAATGAAGCAAAAGCAAGGCCGTGCCAAAGTTGAAGCACTGCAGATGAAATACCAGGACCTACAAAAAAAAGAAAAGGCAGGTGAGTTGTCTCCGAAGCAATTGTCAGAACAAGCTGAAATACTCAAAAAGGAAGAAGAGGAAATTGGCAAGCTGGAACAGCAAATTGCTGCTGAACTGCAGGAGAAAAAGCAGACCACCCTACAACCCATCCTAGACAAGGTTAATAAGGCCATTGCAGATGTGGCTAAGGAGATGGGGCTGGCATACGTATTTGATTCAACCGCAGGAACTCTCTTGTACGCAGATGATAAACTTGATGTCTCAGATGCTGTCAAGGTAAAACTGGGTATTACCGTGACCGCTCCTGCCGGAAAATAAATATTTTTCAAAGTCTTTGGGCAAACAAAAATGACTTTGCAGAAAGCCTGTGCACCAATGCGCAGGCTTTTTTGTGTCCGAAAAATTTATTTTCAGAATTTTTTGAAAGTTTAATTTTGCCTACGCTCAAGTCAATATCAATATAATTTACTGATTTTCATATATTTATGATTTTATTACTTTTAAGGCAATGTTAAATAATAATTATTTCCTAAAATTTTGTTTAACTTTATTTGTAGAATTTAAAGCTTGCATCTATCTTTGTTTAACTTTTAAAGCAGTTTTCTTAAACAAACATAAATTAGTAAGCATATGTCAGGAATAGAATTCAATACCCGCCTAGATCAGATGTCAGTGATGCTCAACTCGTTTGCCTACAATCTTACAAAAAACATGGAGGACGCGAAGGACCTTTATCAGGAGACTGCGTACAGAGCAATCACGAATAGAGAGAAATTTTTACCCGGTACGAATTTCAAGGCGTGGATGTTCACCATCATGAAGAACATCTTCATCAACAACTACCGTAAAAAAGTAAAGGCCAACACCATTTTTGATGCCACAGACAACCAGTATTTTATCAATTCCAGCGCGACATTAATTCGCAACGAAGGAGAGTCAAACATCATGATGGAAGAGCTGAATGGCATGGTTGACAGCCTTGACAAAAGCATACAAATTCCGTTCATCATGCACTACGAAGGCTTCAAATACCAGGAAATTGCAGATGAATTGAATCTGCCCCTCGGAACAGTAAAGAGCAGAATTTTCTTTGCACGCAAAGAGCTGAAAGAGAAAATTAACAGAAGATATGATGGACTTGGTAAAGCCTGGGAAAAAGTGTCAAAGCACGATAGCGCTTACCAACTTGAAGCAGAAAGGTTGAACTAAATTGATAATTAGGGTTTGAGTTTAAACGTATGGATGGGTCCTCCCGCTGTACGTTTTTTTTTGCTCTGAAACAGCTGCAATTATGCCTCCCCAGTAAGCGCTTCAAAGATCTTCCGGACAATTGATAAGTTGGCATCTGCCAAAACTTGTCGCAAAATTCGAGAAGCAAGCTACAGAAAGAGACAGATTTTGTATTATTTTGCTCCGATTAGTTTCTTCAATTCGTTTAGCTTCATCATGGCCTCGATTGGGGTCATGGTATTGACATCAGTTTCAGCAAGTGCTGATTTCACTTTTTCCATACGCGGATCGGCTGTTTCAAAAATTTTCAGCTGCACCGGCTGCTCCATCTGCTTCAACGTCTGCCTACTGAGACCCTCTTTTTCGCTTTCCGTTCCAATGTGTTTTTGTTCCAGCTGATGTAAAATGAAATTAGCTCTTTCCACAATACTCCTGGGCATTCCAGCCATTCGGGCTACATGTATACCAAAACTGCGCTGACTTGCTCCCGGGACAACCTTTCGGAGAAAAATAACCTTGTGTTCGGTTTCCCTGACAGCGACAGTGAAGTTGCAGATTCTCGGAAACTTCTCTGAAAGTTCACTTAATTCGTGGTAATGGGTAGCAAAAAGCGTCTTTGGAGCACATTGTCCATTGTCGTGCAGGTATTCAGCCACAGACCATGCAATTGATATTCCGTCATAAGTACTTGTTCCTCGGCCAATTTCATCAAGCAGAATCAGGCTGCGCTCACTAATATTGTTCATAATATTGGCAGTCTCATTCATTTCTACCATGAAGGTTGACTCGCCGCTGGAAATATTATCACTTGCTCCGACCCGAGTGAAAATCTTGTCGACTATCCCGATTCTGGCTGCCGATGCTGGCACGTAGGAACCAATCTGCGCCATGAGCGTAATCAATGCGCATTGCCTTAAAAAGGCAGATTTACCAGCCATATTGGGTCCGGTAATCATCATGATTTGCTGAGAATCAGGACTGAGAAACACGTCATTGGGTACATACTGCTCACCCAGTTTCAGTTGCTGTTCAATGACAGGATGCCTGCCATCCTTTATTTCAATCTCCAGCGAGTCATCGATAACGGGAAGACAATACCCTCTTTTCTGTGCTACTGCAGCGAAAGAAAGGAGACAGTCCAACCGTGCTACAAGTTGTGCATTGTGCTGAATTGGCTGTATGTAATCGGCGACATTGGACACCAATACCTGAAAAAGACTTTCTTCCAAGCCAAGAATCTTCTCCTCTGCGCTCAGTATTTTTGCTTCAAGCGTTTTCAATTCCTGTGTAATGTAACGCTCACCTGTAGTCATGGTTTGTTTCCTGACCCAGTCATCAGGGATCACAAATCTGTCCTTATACTTATTCGTGACTTCAAGGTAGTATCCGAATACATTGTTAAAACCGATTTTCAGATTCTGAACACCCGTCCGGACGCTCTCTTTCATCTGTATTTCAAGCAGCAATTCCTTCGCATTGGCGATCACATTTCGGTAGTCATCCAGCTCAGAATGGAATCCGTCAGCGATGACACCTCCCTTACTGAGATTGACTGGTGGTTCGGAAACAAGCTGCTGTCCAATCATTTCCCTCAATACCTTGCAGGTGTTGAAGCCATCACCAATTTTTTGAAGCTGGGTATTCGGACTCTCGCTGAGATGGGACTTTATAGCCTCAACAGCATGTAATGCACGCTGGATCTGCTTCACTTCCCGCGGATTGACCTTACCCAAAGGCACTTTGGAAATCAGTCTCTCAAGATCGCCAATTTGCTGCAGCGCGGTATTTATCGTTTCAACTGTTTCCTCGTCACTAATAAAATGCGTTACTACTTCCAGTCTGCTATTAATGGCTGACTTATCTTTGAGCGGCATCAGCAACCATTTTTTCAGCAGCCTGCCTCCCATTGGCGACACTGTTTTGTCAAGTATATCGATTAGTGCTGTGCCCTGTTCATAATTTTTATGTACCAACTCAAGATTCCGGATAGTAAACCTATCAAGACCCATATAGTGCTCAGGTTGAATTCTGCTAAGGGTCAGGATGTGTTTTAGGTTGGTTTTTTCTGTAGTGGCAAGGTAATGAAGTATTGCCCCGGCAGCAACAACGGCGGTCCCCATCTCCTCTACTCCAAAACCCTTCAGGGATTTTACTTCAAAATGCTGAAGTAGTTTTTCCAGGGCAAAATCCTCGCTGAAAATCCACTCATCCAGGGCGTAGATGTAGTAGCGGTCACCATACCGCATGGTGAAATCCGATTTCTTATTTTTGGGAAATATTATTTCAGAGGGACTAAAACTCTGCAAAACGGTATCGATGTATTGCCAGTCACCCTCGCACACCAGAAATTCACCTGTTGAAATATCAAGCAATGCTGCACCAATATTCCCTTTTTGACCGTCAAATAAGGAGGCGAGGAAGTTATTAGATTTGTGATCCAGCAGCTTGTCATCGGTAGTAACACCTGGGGTGATGACCTCTGTAACCCCCCTGCGAACTACTTTTCCGGCAACGGGTTTTTCAAGTTGCTCGCAAATGGCTACGCGGTAACCGGCCCTTACCAGTTTGGGAAGGTATATGTCCAAACTATGGTGCGGAAATCCTGCGAGCTCCTCAGCTGCGGCGGATCCATTGTTGCGCCTGGTCAGTGTAATGCCCAGTGCCTGAGATGCGCGAATGGCATCCTCACCAAAAGTTTCGTAAAAATCTCCGATACGGAACAGCATTATAGCGTCCGGATACTTGCCCTTGATTTGATAATACTGTTTCATCAGCGGGGTCCCCGCCTCGGTCTGCACGGTTGGCCCCTTCTTTTTTACGGGACTTTCAGATGCTTCTGTCTCCTCAAACAACATAGATAAGTGCTAAAAACTACAAAAAGGTAAATATACATTTTAATTAAAAAACCACAAAATCCCCATGCCCATCACTGCATTATTGAAAAGTTAACTTGCTTCCGAGCACTCAACTATAACAACTATCACGTTCAAACTTTGCATTTGAAAAAGCAAAAACCACACATAGAACATGGTCAAATTGCACCAGTCGGGCTTGGTTTTAGGCCACATTTTTGTACATTTGCGCACAAATTGCGCGAAAAAAGCATTGCTTAAATATGGTAAAAATAACCGTTATCGACCGCGAAGACAAGGTTCACGAACTAGAAGCTCCTACTGACATGAACTTCAATCTGATGGAGGTATTCAAGATGTATGAACTGCCCGTAGAGGGTACCTGCGGAGGCATGGCACTCTGTGCTTCCTGCCAGTGCTACATTGAAAGCGACCATAAACTTCCTGAAGTGTCAGACGATGAAGAGGCAATGCTGGACCAAGCTTTCCACGTCAAATCAAACAGCAGACTGGGATGCCAGATTCGAATAAAAGAGGAGTTGGAGGGACTAAAGGTAAGGCTGGCTCCGGAAGTGTAGATTGAGGATTACGCTTTTTCCAACGTAAATGAGAAAGTAGTGCCTACACCTTCATTGCTTCTGACATTGATGGTCTGCCGGTGGGCCTCCAGGATGTGTTTGACGATAGACAGCCCTAGTCCGGTACCGCCCTTACTCGTGCTCCTCGCTTTGTCAATGCGGTAAAAGCGGTCAAAAAGATGGGGAATATGTTCTTTGGCAATGCCTACCCCATTGTCGCTGACCTCCACCAGTATGTGATCTGCCATATCATAGCAGCCAATCTTGGTCACCCCGTTCTCGTGTCCGTATTTGATCGAGTTAATAATTAAGTTGATGAGCACTTTTTTAATACCTTCCTTGTCGGCTTTTACTTGAAATTTTGGGACAGCGCCTTCTTTATAGGCCAGTTTGATGTTCTTTTCCTTTGCGCTGAACTCCATGTCTTCCATTACATCATCGATGAAATGTTTCAAGTCGAATGTCTCCATGTGCATTGAAATATCGCCCGATTCCAGTCTGCCGATGGTCAGAAGATCGTCGACAATAAGCTGTAGTCTTTCGGCATTTTTAGCCGCTCTTTGCAGAAACCTGCGCGTCATTTCCTCATCCTCTAGTCCGCCATCAAGAAGTGTTTCCAACAAACCCTGAATGTTGAAAATCGGCGTTTTCAATTCATGAGAAACGTTACCGATAAAGTTTCTGCGGTATTCCTCCAATGCGCGAAGGTCACTGATTTGTCTTTCACTATCGACCACCCAACGCATCACCTCCATTTCCACATCGTCAAAAATATCTTCGGCAATCTCATCCCGACGATGCGTTTTACCCGCCTTGTTGTTGTGAATGGTCTTGTAAATGAGTTTTACCTTTCGATAAATAAAGTTGTCAATAAATGAAAATGCTACGAAATAGCTCACTAGAGCGAAGAAGACGATGATGTTAAAGCGCAGAAAAGTGTTGGTATCACCGGCCAGCGTCCAAAGTATCAATCCAAAAAAAATAGTTATTATGGCTGAAATCCAGAAAGCAATCTGCCGCGGGGTTACATTTTTGAACATATCAGAAAGTGAAACAAAGCCAAAATAACATTGTTAATGACACAAATTTACAAATTAATCCATGAATAGCAGCCCAAAGATAATTTTCCGACAATAAATTAGGAATATCGCCCGTATGTCCGTATATTTGCAGTGGCAAGTTGCCAATATCACAATAATTTTTTTACAATGTACAACGGAACCGTTAAGTTTTTCAATGAATCCAAGGGATTTGGATTCGTAATTGACAATTCTTCTAAGGAAGAAATTTTTGTTCACGTATCTGGACTGATTGATCAGATTAAAGAAGGTGACCAGGTTACCTTCAACACTGAGCGTGGCAAAAAAGGAATGAATGCAGTAGATGTTAAAATCGCATAAGCGACTTTCAATATTTTTATTGTCAAGAAAATTCTACTCCCTGAAGCATACGCTTCGGGGATTTTTTTTACCAAACGAAGCCGGCTACTGTATACAATTGACAGTAGCCGGCTTCTTATTTTCTGTGATGATGGTCAATTAATTCAACCTTATTTCATCGTCATTTTCATCAAAAAAGCGGTATTCGTTGAGGAAATAACTGCCCTCTTCAAAAACGGATGTCCACCTGTAATACTTCATATACCACTTCATCTGCCGGCTCACCAGGCCACGCTTCAGAAATGCGAAGATAAAAGGATGTACTTTGAGTTTTAGTTTGGTTTTGGGGTTGTTTACCATCAGAAACTCCAAGTCGCGCTCGATATCATCGATCAGTAGTGATGAAGGTTGAACGACACCGTTTCCATTACAGGTCGGACAAACTTCGGCCGTATTCACGGAAATCTCAGGCCTCACCCTTTGGCGGGTAATCTGCATCAGTCCAAACTTACTCAACGGCAATATTGTGTGCTGCGCCCTGTCTTTGGCCATGTATTCCGTCATGGCCTGCACCAGTGCTTGCTTGTGTTGATTGTTTTTCATATCAATGAAATCAATCACAATCAGTCCACCAATATCCCTCAACCGAAGCTGCCTTGCGATTTCCTCAGCTGCCTCGACATTTACCGAATAAATGGCATCATCCGTATTGCCGGTAGTCACCTTATGCCCACTGTTGACATCGATGACGTGCATGGCCTCTGTATTTTCGATAATTACATAAGCCCCACTATTCAGCGTAGCTGTTTTTCCGAAAGATGCTTTTATCTGCCTTGTCACACCGTAATGGTCAAATATGGTCCTGGTTCCTTTGTGAAAAACCAGGATATCAAGTTTTTCCGGCGCAATATTTTGAAGGTAAGTTTTAATACTGTTGTAAAATTCCTTGTCGTTGACTACAATTCGGTTGAAGGAGTCAGTCAGCAGGTCGCGCAGAATAGAGGATGTCTTGTCTAGTTCGCTGAGCAGTTTTAGCGGAGCAGAACCTGACTTCAACTGCTTGAAAATTGACTGCCATTGTTCCATCATGTCAATCATTTCCTCATGCAGCTCGGCTACCTTTTTGCCTTCAGCAACTGTCCGAATAATCAATCCGAATCCCTTCGGACGAATGCTTTCGCCGAGCATCTGCAGTCGCTTTCTTTCGTCGGCGCTGGCAATTTTTTTAGAAACGGATACCCTGTCGGAAAACGGAGCGAGAATTAGGTAGCGACCGGGAATGGTCACCTCGCAGCTTAGGCGAGGCCCCTTGGTAGAAATAGGCTCTTTCAGAATCTGCACCAGTACCAGTTGCCCTTTGGACAGCACCTGATCAATTTTTCCTGACTTAACGATTTCAGGCTCCTGCTTGAAATTGTCGAGCAGATGGGTGTTCTGACTACCGTTGATGGTATTGTTGGTGTACTTGAGCAGTGAGCGCAGGGGCGGCCCCAGATCGGTGTAATGCAGAAATGCATCTTTCTTGTGACCAATATCAATGAAAGCGGCGTTCAGTCCGGGCATCAGCTTTTTGACTTTGCCCAAAAAAATATCACCAACCGTAAAATTGTTATTGGTTTTCTGGTGGTGCATTTCTGCCAACTTCCCGTCTTCAAGCAGAGCGATTTCTACTTCAGAGGGAGCAGCATTAATTATAAGTTCTTTATTGTTCAAGATATATAACCTTTAGGATTTGATTGGTAGGTAGACTTGCACGATGCTACAAACAACGTTCAATGCCATTTACCAGAAAAACTTCTCCATACACTACGATGAACACTGTTCATCCAGATACGAGTCAGACAAAAATCAAGGTTATACAATAGGAAGGGTTAACGTTTTCCCTGTTTTCGCTTTGCTAAAACAGGGAAAGCAAAAGACAGATAAATTACAAGGGAATCTGTCTTTTGCTTTTACTGCAAGAAGAACAGTGGATAAATCCGGTTCAGCAGATTACTTCTTCTTCTTATGACGATTCTTACGAAGTCTTTTCTTACGCTTGTGCGTTGCAATTTTATGGCGTTTACGTTTTTTTCCGCAAGGCATATTGAGTTATATTTTAGATGTTAGAAAAATTATTTTAGACCGCTTTCGCACTTTTTGGCAAAAAGCTTTGCTTTATCATCTTTGCCACCCGCTTTATAAGCATCTGCAAGCATACAAATGGCTGAGGCATTTCCGGGCTGTACATTTAGTATCTGCTCCAAACGAGCTATGGCCTTATCAAACTGATTGGTGCGCATGGCAAGCTTGGCCAGTTGAAAAAGCACCTTTGGGTTTGACGGATATTTGCTGTCCAGTTCTCTCAGCATCAGGATACCTTTCATCGGATTGTCCTGCGGAGGATTATCTGTAAAGCAAAGTGCCAGACTGATCCGGTTGTCTATATTTTCAGGATTTATTTCCACCGCCTTTTCAAATGCCATCACAGCATTTTCTGAGCAGTATTGTCTGGAGTCATCCCCTTCAGCCTGCAGATAACCATCCTGAAACATGCTACCTGCAATAATCCAGGCTTTTTCTGTAGGTTCTGCTTCTGCAACCATTCGTGCATAGATGCCTGAAATCGCCGAATTCTTTAGTTTGTACCATTCACCTGACAGTTTTTTCAGTGCAGTTACTTTTGCAGTATCTGATTCTGAAGACTGAACTTGCTGTTCCAGGAATCCGAGATTGGAAAGCTGCTCAGGGCTTAAAACTGCCTTCGCCTCTTCTATCATTTTCTGCTCGCCGATTTGTTCTTTTGAAACCTTTTCGGTCTTTTCAGCTTTTGCATGATTTTTGGGTACGTAATCGCAGCCAAAATACATTGTGAAAAACAACGCCACAAAAAACAATACCAGAATAGTCTGTTGCCTGTTCATAAAAAAAGGCAGGTGTATCCTGCAATAAGCGAGTGATAGATTTTCGGGAAATTCGGCTTTGAGGCTCTCACCTCAAAAGGCCAGATTAATCGTCTGAACCATTGTCTTCCGGCAAGGACTTCACATTCGCCTTGACCTCTTCGTTGAATACCTTTGCAGGCTTGAAGGATGGAATGTAATGCTCCGGAATTTCAATAGATTTATTGTTCTTGATATGACGACCTACTTTCTTTGCTCTTCTTTTGATGACAAAGGAACCGAATCCTCGGATGTAGACGTTTTCTCCGCCTGACATTGTACTCTTAACCTCCTGAAAAAAAGTCTCCAGCGTTACAAGTACATCAACCTTCGCTATGTTGGTTTTTTCCGCTATGATATTGACGATATCCGCTTTTCTCATGATTAATCTATTGTTTTAGAGTGAATTATAATGAACTGTTTACAAAAACGGAAGGCAAAAATGAGGGTTTATTTTTTCATTATCAAATATTTTTCATTTTTTTTT
>CANHEE010000034.1 GCA_947459655.1 Lewinellaceae bacterium | reverse complement strand
TATAGTGTGACAGTTGCCGACGCCAATCTTTGCAGCGTGGAAAGCACTGTAGTAATTGTTGAGCCGGCTCCACTACAGATTGTTGCGGGTGGTTCCAATATCAGTTGCTACGGGGAACAAACAGGATCAGTGGCTGTAACAGTGCAAAGCGGTGGAGTATTACCATTCGCTTATTTGTGGAGCAACGGCGCAACGACGAGTAGTCAAACAGGTATACTCCCTTCCGGTAATTATTCAGTTACGGTAACAGATGCAAACGGTTGTTCTGCCTTGGCAGTTGGCATCGTTACGCAAAATCTTGCACTGCTGATTTCAACCAGTGCAGTAAATGTAAAATGCAGGGGACAAAAGAACGGATCTGCCACGGTTTATGCAACGGGAGGATCAGGTTTGTATACTTATTTGTGGTCTGGTGGAGAAACAAGTTCGACCATAGATAATATTGGTGCAGGGACCTACACAATAACGGTAACAGATACCAATGGTTGCTCAAAATCAATCGCTGTTACCATACTGCAGCCCGACGGTTTTAGTGTTACTGTTTACTCGAAGGCGCCGTCCTGCCACAATGGACAAAATGGTAATGCCAGTGCTGTAATCAGTGGTTCGCCTGCGGGTATGGTTAGCATTTTGTGGAGTAGCGGAGATACTGGCTATGCGGTGAACAATCTCATTGCCGGCTCTTACAATGTCACTGCCACCGATCAGAATGGATGTACTGCTACTGCAGACTTTGTATTGAATAATCCTTCACGAATTGACTTTGATGTCATTGCGAGCAACATACCTTGCTGGGGTAATGGTAAGGGTTCTGCCTCCGTCCTGAATGTAATTGGTGGACAGCCGCCCTATACATTTATGTGGTCTGAAGGAAGCACCACGTCATCGGTTTCTCAGCTCACTGAAGGCACATATTTTGTTACAGTAAGCGATGTCAACGGCTGTGGCGAAGTGAAATTTATAGTCATAACACAGCCTACGGCACTTGTCTGTGAGGCCGTTATTTCTGCTCCGGTAACAACGTACAATGGCAATCAGGCATCAGCAACAGTGACAGTAACTGGTGGAGTTCAGCCGTACACTTACCTTTGGAGTGATGGCGAAACGACTGCATCTATTTCGGGTCTGACTTCGGGCATTTACGTGGTTGTTGTCACCGACGCCAATGGGTGTACCTGTACTTCACTTGTGAAAATTCCAAACAAATCCCGGATGGGAAATTTTGTTTGGGATGATATCAATGCTGACGGCATACAGCAATTTTCTGAACCCGGAATTGCAAATGTAAACGTTACCCTTAGCGGAAACATGTTTAATGGAACGCCGGTAATGCTAACTCAGCAAACCGATGCTTCAGGTTATTATCTGTTTGACGGACTGATGGCCGGGAATTATAAATTGACTTTTGAAAAACCCAATGGATATTATTCCACAATGCAGGACATCGGCGCAGATGACAAAGACAGTGATGTGAATCCTGCAACCGGCATGAGCAACAATTATGTGCTCGCTGATGGTGAGAGCAACCTGACTGTGGATGCCGGCTTTGTAAAGGCCGGGAGAATAGGAGATAAGGTATGGTTTGATAAAAATAAAAATGGTTTTCAGGATAATGGTGAATCCGGTTTTGCAAATATTGCTGTAAAACTGTATCTGCCTGGTCCGGACAATATTTTCGAAACTGCTGACGATCTGCTGGTGGAAAGTACCAGCACCAATAATTTTGGTATGTACTATTTCAACGACATTGTGCGCGGCCTCAAGTACAAAGTCCGGTTTGATATCAATTCTGTTCCTGCCGGTTTTGTGTTGACCACAGCCAATGTTGGCTCAGACGATAACTTAGACAGCGATGCAGACGCCGATGGCTTTAGTCATGTAGTCATGCTGATGTCAAACCAACAGGAAGACCTAAGTATCGATGCCGGTTTGTTTGTGTCCTGCAATAATGTTGATGAAGGTGGTATTATTGGCCCAAGAGAACAAACCATCTGTGGGCCTGCTGTTGTATCTCCATTTATCAGTTATAGTGCTGCATCTGGTGGAGGCAGTACTCCGATAGAGTATCTCTGGATGAAATCCACGACCAATCCGTTTTTTGTTCCCAACAGTTCAGACTGGATGCCTATTCCCAATTCCAATACTGCAGCGCTGGCTCCTGGACTGATCTCTGTAACCACTTATTTTATCCGTTGTGCACGCCGTCAGGGTTGTGATCCGTACACAGCTGAGTCAAATATCGTTACGGTATTTGTCAACCCGCTGCCAAAGGCAGAAATTTCCCTCTACCCAAAATTGGATGTTTGCGCCATGACCGGTATTGATTTTGCGGCTGCTGACGCGGGGGCGGGGGCAATGTATAGCTGGAATTTCGGGTCAAATAGTATTCCTCAAGTGGCAACCGGTATTTCCACTTCGGCGTTCTTTAATGCGATTGGGACATACAGAATTACGCTAACCGTTACAAAAACAGGATGCTCAGCACAGACATTTGTTGATATTAATGTAGTAAACTGTCCCGGAGCAGGTTCCAGATTTGGCTTTGCTGACTTTAAGATGACCACTGTTGGCTATGAAAAGGTAGCCTTGAGCTGGAGAACTACGGATATCCGTTATGATAATATTTTTATCGTAGAGCACTCTAAAAACGGTGTAGATTTCACCAGAATTGGAGATGTAAAAGCAAGGGACTTACGGAATTCAGGATTTTACACATTTGATGATTTCAATTCTTCATTGGGCTACAACTATTATAGAATTAGGCATATAGACTATTTCGATTCTTCAGTGTACTCTGAGAAGTTAAACAATTTTCTTACGATCGCTGAAGTCTCCAGGGAAGCGGCAGTTTATCCGAATCCGGTAACAGATTTTGTAAAGATTGAGATCAGTAAAAATAGAAATAAAGGTGCAAAGTTAGATGTACTCAGTCCTTATGGGCAGGTATTGTTCAGTTCAGACATTCAAAACGGACAAGTTATGAAAGAACTTGATGTCTCCGATTTGCCTAATGGATATTACTTTATACGGATTAACTTCGGTAATGGCAGCTTTGAAACGCACAAAATCATTGTGCAGCAGAAATAATCAGTTTAACCAGGACTGAACGTGAAAAAGTGCCGGGAGCGATTCCGGTGCTTTTTTTTATTTTAATAATAATGGCGTTTTATTGGTTTGGTATGATAATTGAATAGATATAAATATTCCGCATTTGACATTCGTCATGAATTTGGATTGAAACTTAGTGTTTGTTCATAGTGTTTGTTTTTTGTTTTCCCTGCCGGGTGTAGAGTTCGCGCAGGGTTTTTTTATTTAAACCTGTTCCAAAGCCTGTTCAAAGTCCGCAATGAGATCATCAGCTGACTCTATACCCACTGAAATGCGAAGCAAATTATCCGGACTCCAAGCGTGTTCACCTTCCACAGAACGACGGTGTTCAATCAGACTTTCAACACCGCCCAGACTAGTGGCATGCCGAAAAATGTTCAGTGCGGCGCACAATTTTAGCGCCTCGTCTCTGCCCCCGCAGACCAGTATGGAGATCATTCCACCAAATCCGCCGTTCATTTGATTTCGCGCGAGTTCGTGCTGGGGAAATGACTTAAGGCCGGGGTACATTACTTTTTCTATTTTTAAATGTTCCTCCAGGTACTCGGCAAGCTTTAAGGCATTGCTGGAGTGTATAGGCATCCTGGCACTGAAAGTAGCCAGACTTCTGCACAACAGCCAGCAATCAAAGGGAGAGGGAACAGCACCTCCGGTTTTCTGAAATTGACTGATAAATTCAAACCGTTCATTTTTTTCTCTGAAAATCAGAGCACCTCCAAGCAAATCTGAATGCCCTCCAAGGTATTTTGTTGTAGAATGAAGGACAATATCTACGCCGTAGCTCAAGGGATTGGTATAGTAGGGTGTGGCCAGCGTATTGTCCGCAACTGTGAAGCAGTTGTACTTTTTTGCGAGGGCGACCACGGCCCGAATATCAGTAAGCTTAATACCCGGATTCGACGGTGTTTCTATCCAGATTAATCTGGTATTTGGTCTTATTGCCGATTCGGTTGCATTGACATCTGACATGTCGCAGAGCGCATACGTGACATCAAACCCCGAAAACAGTTTTTCGACAATGTTTCTAACCCCGAAATAAGAGTCGTCTGGCAGTAAAACGTGGTCACCACTCCGCAGACTCTGGAAAATGGCAAGAGCAGCTGCCAGTCCGGAGGAGAAACTCAGGCATGCGGTTCCCTTCTCGGCTGCAGCAAGCAATTCCTCCAGACGATGTCTGTTGGGGTTGTCATATCGCGAATAGAGGTACCCCGAAGGGTATGTGAGTCCGTCTTCTCCTCTTTCAAATGTGGTGGATAGCACAATTGGCGGCATTATGCCGCTGCCATCTGTATCCTGTTTGGCTCCGTGGATCAGGGTAGTTTCCAGTTTCATTAAACAAAAATAGGTTTTTATCCATTATTGTGTCTTTCGGGGTCAACTTATTCCTAACTTTGCCGAAATTATAAAATTTGAAATGAAAACCAGGACGCTGCGAAAAGATAAGGTAAACGTCATCACCATGGGTTGTTCCAAAAATCTGGTGGATTCAGAAAACCTGATAACCCAGCTGAAAAGCAACGATTACGATGTAAGCCATGAGAGCGATAAGAGCGATGCAAATATTGTCATTGTGAACACCTGCGGCTTCATTGATCTTGCAAAACAGGAGTCGATTGACACTATCCTTTTTTATGCCAACGAGAAAAACAGTGGTAATATCGAAAAACTGTACGTTACCGGTTGTCTTTCCCAGCGCTACAAAGACAATTTGGAAGAGTCTATTCCAGAGGTGGATGCATTTTTTGGCACCCTTGAACTGCCCCAGCTCCTCGCGAAACTGGAAGCCGACTACAAACACGAACTTTTGGGAGAGCGCTTTATCACCACGCCGCAGCACTATGCGTATCTGAAAATTTCAGAGGGGTGCAACCGTACCTGTTCTTTTTGTGCTATTCCGCTCATGCGGGGTAAGCACATATCCAGACCAATAGATGAACTGGTCAAAGAAGCACAACACCTGGCTGCAATGGGCGTAAAAGAAATCATGCTGATTGCCCAGGAGTTGACCTACTATGGCCTGGATATTTACCGCGAACGCGCTTTACCTGATTTGCTGGACAAACTTTGTGCGGTGGAGGGGATTGAATGGATTCGCCTACACTACGCCTATCCGAGCAAATTCCCTGTGGAAATATTTGAAGTGATGGCTCGGCAGCCAAAAATTTGTAATTATCTGGATATTCCACTTCAGCATGCAAGTAATCCTGTACTCAAAAGAATGCGCAGGCAAGTGACCAGAGAAGAAATGGTTGAACTTATCGAGACAGCAAGAAAGATTGTGCCCGATATTGCCATTAGAACTACGTTTTTGGTTGGTTATCCGGGAGAAACCGAGGCGGAATTTGAAGATTTGTGTGATTTTGTGCGGGAAATGCAATTTGAAAGAATGGGCGTATTTCAGTACTCTCATGAGGAAAATACCATCGCATATGATGAAGCAGATGATGTCGATCCCGATGTTAAATCAGATAGGGCAGCGACGTTAATGGAAATTCAGCAGCCCATTTCAGAGGCCAGAAACCGTAGCAGAATCGGCAGTACGATACAGGTGCTTTTTGACCGCAAGGAGGGAGCTTGCTTCATCGGTCGGACTGAATACGATTCTCCCGAGGTTGACAATGAAGTTAAGGTATCTGCGAAAGACAATTATGTTCGCATCGGAGATTTTGCCAATGTAAAAATTACCGGTGCATCCGCATACGATCTGAAGGGCGTTGTTGTGTAGTCGCACCAATCAGGTCTTGATTTTAATATCAACTTCAGGGTATTTCAGATGCAGTTTTTCCATAGCTTCACAGACTTTTCGGGCGACTACATAATCTCTGTACCAGTGCTTGTCCGCAGGTACAATTGTCCACTCAATTTCACTCCGGTTGATCATATCTTCGTAGGCATCCATATATTCCGGCCATAATTTTCGTTCTTTCCAGTCCTCATCGTTGTGCTTCCACCTTTTTTCAGGGTCGTCTATGCGCTCAGTGAGTTGTCTTTTCTGTTCTTCCTTGGATATGTGCAGGTAGAACTTCAGAATGATAGTCTCGTTATCGTCACTGAGTAGATTTTCAAATGCATTGATGGCATCAATCCTTGTGCTGACCCTTTCCTCATCAATCCATTTGTGTACCCGCTGGACAAGGATATCTTCATAGTGAGAGCGCACGAAGACGCCGATTTTTCCCTTTGCAGGTGCGTTTTTATGGATCCGCCAAAGGAAATCGTGCGAAAACTCTTCTTCGGTCGGCTTTTTGTAGTTGTGCACTTCAATCCCTGCTACGCTGCATTTCGAGAAGACGCTGTTTGTCGTACTGTCTTTTCCGCTGCCGTCCATCCCCTGTAAAACAACCAATATAGCTTGTTTTTTGCCGGCGTAAAGTTTTTGCTGCATTTCTCCGATGCGAGAAATATAGTTCCGGGCTTGTTCCTGGACGTGATCTTTATTAAGGCCTGCAGGAGGAAGGCATGAAACTGAACGAAGGCGAACCATTTCTGAGAGATGTTTGTTTGGCAAATGTACTAAAAGGGTGGATTGTAAGCCAAATCGTGCGTTCATTCTTTAGCTTACTTTTTTTATTTTCCTTTTTGAATTAAAACACTTACCTTTGCCGCCGAATTTAAATTGGTTTTTTAAATCCTTGATTTTCAAATTTTTAGATTTTTATATTTTACTAAATTTGATAAAAGTAAGATTTAATATCTGATTGCTGGTTTAATTTTGTAATATTTAGCACGAAAACAAAGGTTTGTCCCAATATAATTCTATTTAGTCCTCCTTTAAAAGTGAGCGGCAATTTTTAAACATCGCATACATGCAAAATCAAAATCTTAGAAACATCGCCATCATCGCGCACGTTGACCACGGAAAGACGACATTGGTAGATAAAATGATTCACGCCTGTAAAGTCTTCAAGGAACATGAGGACAAGGGTGAACTCATTATGGACAACAATGACCTCGAGCGCGAGCGTGGTATTACCATTACATCCAAAAACGTCGCGTTTTCATACAAGGGAGTAAAAATCAATACCATTGATACACCGGGCCACAGTGACTTCGGTGGTGAGGTAGAGCGTGTACTCAACATGGCCGATGGTGTGTTGTTGTTGGTAGATGCCTTTGAAGGTCCGATGCCGCAAACACGATTCGTGTTGCAGAAGGCTATTCAGCTGGGTAAAAAGCCCATCGTTGTAGTCAACAAAATTGATAAGGAAAACTGCGATCCTGATGGAACAGTTGACAAGGTATTTGATCTGATGTGTGCACTTGATGCAACAGATGAGCAGTTAGATTTCCCTGTGGTCTTTGGCTCTGCCAAGCAGGGTTTCATGTCTGACGACTGGAAAGTTAAAACCGATAATATTTTTCCACTGATGGATGCCATCATCAAGCATATTCCCGCGCCGGCATACCATGAGGGTAATTCACAGATGCAGATCACTTCGCTGGATTACTCCAACTTTATCGGTCGTATCGCCATCGGAAGGGTTACACGTGGCACTCTCAAGGCGGGACAGCCCGTTTCACTGTGCAAGAAAGACAATGTCATCCAGAAAACCCGAGTCAAAGCGCTTTATGTGTTTGATGGCCTGGCAAAGGTGGAAACTCCTGAGGTATTCGCAGGCGACATCTGTGCAGTTGTTGGTATTGATAATTTCGAAATTGGTGATACCATTTCGGATTTTGACAATCCTGAAGCATTGCCGGATATCGCCATTGATGAGCCTACCATGAGTATGTTGTTCACCATCAACGATTCTCCGTTTTTCGGACAGGAAGGTAAATTTGTTACCTCCCGTCACGTCAGAGATCGCCTCACGAAAGAGCTTGAAAAAAACCTTGCCATGAGAATGGAGGATACAGATTCTGCAGACTCATTCAGGGTTTATGGTCGAGGTGTCTTGCACCTTGCTATCCTGATTGAAACCATGCGTCGAGAGGGGTATGAATTGCAGATTGGACAACCGGTGGTGATTTTTAAAACCATTAACCACCAAAAACACGAGCCTGTAGAGGAATTGAATGTGGACTGTCCGGAGGTGCATTCAGGCAAAATGATTGAAATGATTACCCGGAGAAAGGGGATGATGACCAGCATGGAACCGAAGGGAGACCGTATGTTAATGCGTTTTGAAATCCCATCCAGAGGTATTATAGGTCTGAGAAGTCTGGTGCTTACCCAGACACAGGGCGAAGCCATCATGACCCATCGCTTGCTCGAATTCCAGCCATATAAGGGCGAAATTCCTGGTCGCCAGAACGGATCGCTGATTTCCAAAGAAACGGGAGAAGCCATCGCTTACTCCATCAATAACTTGCAAGATAGGGGAGTATTCTTTGTGGAATCAGGTGATGAAGTATACGAAGGACAGGTCATCGGTGAAAACAGTCGCCCGGCCGACTTGGTTGTCAATGTGACGGTTACGAAAAAACTGACCAATATGCGTGCGTCAGGTTCTGACGACAAAGTTAGACTGATACCTCCAACCAAATTCACGCTTGAAGAAGCGTTGGAGTATATTCAGGAAGACGAATACGTAGAGGTGACACCAAAAAGTATCAGACTCCGCAAGATCTATCTGAAAGAACACGAACGCAAGCGTTTTTCAAAATCCTATGCTGAAGCATAGGTATAATAATTAGATCGCCAAACCAGAATGGCAGTGTTTAACTCATGTTTTTCACTGCCATTTTCTATTTTTGTAGCAATTAATTTTCTATGCTATGATTTCACCTTCTGAATTGATACTCAACAAAAATGGTTCTGTTTATCATCTGAATTTGCTGCCTGAACAAGTTGCCGGAACCATTCTGACGGTAGGAGATCCGGGCAGGGTAGAGCAGGTTTCACGCTACTTTGACCGCATATTGCACAGGGAAAGTCATCGGGAATTTGTTACGCATACGGGTGAACTCGGTGGAAAGACACTTACTGTTCTTTCCACCGGAATCGGTACCGACAATATTGACATTGTTATGAATGAGCTCGATGCGCTTGCAAATATTGACCTGCAAACCAGAACAGTGAAAGAGCAGCTGAGTTCCTTGGAAATCATCCGCATGGGAACCTGCGGTTCGCTGCATGCCAATATACCATGCGATACTTTTGTACTATCTTCTTTCGGTCTTGGACTAGACGGATTGATGCCATTCTATAATATGGAAATGTCTGCGGAAGAATCTTATCTTTTGGAAGAGCTAAACCGGACCATTCAAATGGACAAATGGCAGCCAGTTCCGGCGTATCTATATTCAGCAGGTAGTAATCTGCTTCATCATTTTACAGAAAACAGCATTTTTGAGCAAGGAATAACCGCTACGTGCACAGGATTTTATGCTCCGCAGGGACGGAAATTGAGGATAGAACCTTCTGTTCCTGATATTCTGGATCGCCTGGCTGCCTTTCGCGGCGAAAACGGACTTCAAATTGCCAATTTCGAAATGGAAACTGCCGGTATTTACGGATTGGCCCGTGCCATGGGTCATGAGGCGCTTTCCTGCAGTGTCGTTATGGCAAATCGTGCAGAAGGGAAATTTTCTGAAAGGCCTGCAGCGATGATTGACAAGCTCATTGAAACAGTTCTGGAAATGCTGCTCAAACGATGAACTAGCCGTTTTAATCTCCGATATGGGGAAAATGAACTAATGAAAATAACAAATTACAGCGGCAAATCGGATTATTTTCTTTTGCGGATTGTCACTACTTTTGTGAACTTTTTCACCAGCTACTGTCGGCAAGTGGTCGGATTGGATAAGTTTAGGCATTTACTATTTAAATTACAATATGTTAGATAAAAAAAGATTCCTTGTTACCTCAGCGCTTCCTTATGCCAATGGGCCTTTGCACATTGGTCACCTTGCGGGTGCTTACCTCTCTGCAGATATTTTTGTGCGCTATTTGAGATTGATGGACAAGGAAGTGGCATTTATTTGCGGTGCTGATGAACACGGTGCGGCCATCACTATGAGGGCAAAAAAAGAAGGTATCAGTCCGCGCGAAATCATAGATAAGTACGATGCGCAGTTCAGAGATTCCTTTGAAAAAATGCGTATTTCATTTGATATCTTCCACAGAACCTCATCTGAATTGCACCACCGCACTGCACAGGAGATGTTCATGGATCTCTACAAGAAGGGAGAGTTTGTCGAACAGTCCACAGCACAGTATTACGACACCGAAGCTGAACAGTTTCTGGCTGACCGCTACATTATTGGAACATGTCCCAAATGCACAAATTTGGATGCCTATGGCGATCAGTGTGAGAAGTGCGGTTCTACGCTGAGTCCGGATGAATTGCTTCCTCCGATACGCTCAACCTTGAGTCAGAGTACACCTGAGAAAAGAACTACCTCCCACTGGTACCTTCCTTTGGACAAGTACGAAGGTATGCTTCGGGAATACATCGAAAAAGGTGAGCTGAATGGCCGATTCCACCACGATGCCTCTGCTTGGAAAGCACATGTCATTGGACAATGTAAATCATGGCTCGATGGTGGCCTTGTTCCGAGGGCTATGACGCGTGATCTGGACTGGGGAATTGATGTGCCGCAGGAATTGCCCAATAGTGCAGGAAAAAAGTTGTATGTATGGTTTGATGCACCAATAGGCTATATCTCAGCGACAAAGCAATGGGCTGCGGATCAGCAGAAAGACTGGAAAGATTACTGGCAAAGTGAAGACTGTGGTCTGATACATTTTGTGGGCAAAGACAACATCGTTTTTCACTGCCTCATTTTCCCCGCCATGCTGAAGGCGCATGGTGATTATATACTTCCTGTAAATGTACCGGCTAATCAGTTCTTGAATTTGGAAGGTCAGAAAATTTCCACCTCAAGAAACTGGGCGGTTTGGATACACGAGTATGTGGCTTCTTATCCTGACAGAATTGATGAGTTGCGCTACAATATGGTAAAAAATATGCCTGAAACCCGCGATTCAGAGTTCACTTGGAAGGGCTTTCAGGAGAGCAGCAACACGGAACTTGTGAACAATCTTGCCAACTTTGTCAACCGTGTGATGGTGCTTACAAACAAGTACTATGACGGCGTCATGCCGAAATACGAGCAATTGCTTACCTTCAAAGCCAGCGATAACGCCGAAGATGAGGCCTCTTTTAAGGATGAACTGGAACTGATTTCAGAAAAGGTAGAAGAATACTGCCTGTGTATTGAAAAATACGATTTCAGGGGCGCTATGAAGACGGTTATGGAAATCAGTAGTCTTGGCAACCAGTTGCTTCAGTTCAATGAACCATGGAAACTTATCAAAACCGATCCGTTGATTGTTGAAGCATGTATGAGTGCTGCGGTACAGTATGTCGCAGTATTGAGTGTTTTGTGCAGACCATTTTTGCCGGATACTGCTGATCGCATGAGGAAAATGCTGAATCTGGAACCGATTACGGAAGAGGGTGAATTGAAGGAGTTGAGGAGAAAACTGAGTGTGTTTGAGGCGCTTGTTCCCAAAACACACAAAATTGGTGAGCCGGAACACCTGTTTACGAGAATTCCGGATGAAATGATTGCATTGGAAATGGAAAAACTACAGTCAACACTGGACATGAATACGTCAACAAACCTTGCCAAAGGTGAAAAAACAGCTTTCACCGCGCTTTCAGCAACGGCCACCTATGATGATTTTTCAATAATAGATCTACGCACCGCGACTATACTTGCAGCAGAGCAGATGCCCAAATCAGACAAGCTTTTGAAGCTTACTGTTGACCTGGGCTTTGAACAACGCACGATACTTTCAGGTATCGCAAAGCATTTTTCCCCTGAAGAAATTATCGGAAAACAGATACTTGTGCTTGCCAATCTTGCACCAAGAAAAATGATGGGCATCGAGTCTAACGGAATGGTTTTGATGGCCGAGAATGCAGAGGGAAAACTTTCCTTCGTCAGTCCTCCTGAGGGTTGGATGAATGGTTCCGTTGTAAAATAGCAAGAGGCGTTACGCAATCATTAATTGAAAATCAGCAGGATAATACAGCAGCGGCTGTAAAATCATTTTACTGCCGCTGCTGTATTTATTCATTTTTCTCATTCCCATTCAATGGTAGCCGGTGGTTTGGTGCTGATGTCATAAACGACGCGGTTGATTCCCCTCACATTATTGATGATTTCATTGGAGACCGTGGCGAGAAAATCGTACGGGAGTCTGCTCCATTCTGCAGTCATGCCATCCACGGAGGTGACTGCGCGCAATGCTACGGCGTTTTCGTAGGTACGCTCATCGCCCATCACGCCGACAGACCGGACTGGCAACAGTATTGTACCTGCTTGCCAAACTTTGTCATAGAGTCCGGCTTTTTTGAGATGCTCAATGTATATGGCATCGGCATCCTGTAGCAATCTGACCTTCTCAGGAGTGATTTCACCCAGAATTCGGATTCCCAGTCCCGGTCCGGGGAAAGGATGCCTCATCAGGATGGTGTCGGGAACACCCATGGCTCTCCCTACACGCCGAACCTCATCCTTAAACAACATTCTGAGTGGCTCAATAATTTTCAGCTTTAGCTTGTCAGGTAAGCCTCCTACATTGTGGTGCGATTTTATAGTGGCCGATGGTCCGTGGATGGATATCGACTCTATGACATCGGGGTATATCGTACCCTGACCAAGCCACTGCACGTCCTTGAATTGCGTGCTTTCGTATTCAAAAACATCTATGAAAGCTTTCCCGATAGCTTTTCTTTTGTCCTCCGGGTCTGTTTTTCCTTCAAGCGCTGCATAGAAAAGCGCTTTTGCGTCCACACCTGTCACATTAAGTCCCATACCTTTGTATGATTCCAGGACTTCCTCATATTCATTTTTGCGAAGCAATCCGTTGTCGACAAAAAAGCAGTAGAGGTTCTTTCCGATGGCTTTGTGCAACAGCATTGCACCAACACTGGAATCTACTCCCCCCGACAATGCCATCAGTACTTTCTCAGTGCCAATCTGTGTCTTTAGGGCAGCGACTGTTTCCTCCACAAAAGCGTTCGGCGTCCAGCTTGCCTCACATCCTGCGATGTCTATCAGAAAGTTTTTCAGCATTAGTGCACCGTCAAGCGAGTGCGTCACCTCTGGGTGAAATTGAATGCCGTATACTGGTTTTTTGAAAGTTCCTTTTTGAGATTTATAAACAGCAACGGGTATTCGCTCGGTACCTGCCAGAATTTCAAATCCATCCGGAATTTTTGATATCGTATCCCCGTGTGACATCCACACCTGAGATGTACGTGCTACTTTATTCAGAAACACATCTCTTTTTACTTTATTGAGGATGGCTTTTCCGTATTCTCTTTTACTTGAGCGCTCTACTTTACCTCCAAGCGCATGTGCAATGTACTGCGCACCATAGCAAACCGCCAGTACCGGAACTTTGTTGACGAACTGATTAAGGTCTACCTTTAGCGCATCCTCCTGCATTACCGAATATGGTGATCCGGACAGAATGACCGCTTTTACGCTGTTGTCAATGACAACTTCTTTGTGGTAGGGAATGATTTCGCTGTAAATGTTCAATTCACGTACCCGACGCGCAATCAATTGCGTAAACTGAGAACCAAAATCTAAAATAAGGACCTTTTCTTTCATCATGCAAAGGTATTTTAAAACACCCAAAGTAAGAAATCAAAAGGTTCTTTTAGATAGGGAATTGAGCAGATGAAGTGAAAATATGTAATTTTTACGAAGGCAGTTTCGAGAGATAAAAGTCTTCTTTTTCTGTCATTTTAGTCTTATCCAAGGGCGTTTTATCGGTGTAGCCACAAAGGTGTAATGTCCCGTGAATGATAACACGGTGTAATTCATGCAGAAACGGAATGCCCAAAGACCGGGCATTGTCTTTCAATCGTTCAATACTGATATAAATGTCCCCCTCAACGGGGTTTTCAGCATAGGGAAAGGTGATCACATCAGTGTAGTCATCATGACTGAGATATTCGAGGTTGATTTTGTGCAGGTATTCATCAGAGCAGAACACAAAAGAGCAGTGATGAAATTTTTTTCCCTCATCCGCCACGGTCTGCATGATCCATTCGGCTATTTCCTCTTCATTTTGCAGCTCAAAATCAATTTCTTCACTGTAAAATTCTACACCACTTTCAAACTGGTCAACTATTTCAGGGAAATCCATAGGTTATCGCTTTGCACATTCAATTATTCAAGTTCAATAAGCAACTGGCCTTTGTCGATTGCTGCGCCTTTAGCGACATGGATGCTTTTAATGACCGCATCTGCTGGCGCCTTGATGGTGTTCTCCATTTTCATGGCCTCCAGAATGAGCAAAGTTTCACCTTTGATTACGCTCTGCCCAACTTCTGCCATAATCTGCAAAACCAGTCCCGGCATCGGGGATTTGATGCTATTGGTTTTATGCGTTCCTCCGACGGTAAGACCAATCTGCTTTACCAGTCTGTCGTATTTATCAAGAATTTTTACGTCATAGCAGTTGCCATTGACCTTTATTCTCATGACTTTCTCATCAAAATTCACTTCCAGGATTTCTGCTTTGTAGGATTTTTTATCCTGCAGAACATGAAACTTGCCGTTGTGCATTTTTATTCCGTCAAATGCCGATAGCATTTCGGGAGAGATGGTAAATTCTGTTTCATTTACCTGCACAAGAAAAGGAGTATTGTCCATATTTGAATTGATTTGCTTTATCAGTTAATTATTTCTGCCATACTACGGTCGTCAAATTCGCCTTCCCATTTTGCGACAACAACTGTTGCCAGGCAGTTTCCAAGCATGTTCACACCAGTTCTAACCATATCCATCAGAACATCAACGCCAAGGATGAGGTATATAGGCCAGTCTGGTATTCCGAATTGTCCTATTGTTCCCATAAGGATAATCAGTGAAGCTCTCGCGACGCCAGCTACGCCTTTACTGGTAATTAAAAGCACCAACAGTAAAGAAACCTGTGCCGATACAGAACTTGCGATTTCATGCCCAGTCGCCTGTGCAACAAATACTGCCGCGCAGCTGAGGTAAAGCGTGGTGCCGTCCAGATTAAAGCTCATACCCGTTGGAAGCACAAAGGAAATAAATTTTTCGGGTACGCCATATTTTTTCAACGATACCATTGCAGATCCGAGTGCGGCCTCGCTTGAAGCGGTGCTGAAGGCAATGGAAACGGGTTCCTGAACGGCTTTCCAGAACTTTTTCAGATTAATTTTCATGATCCAGATCACCAGTCCGAAAACGATGACTACGAAAAAGAAAAGGGCAAGGTATAGTGTTCCAATCAGGTGTAGCATGGGCATGAACACATCCAATCCCATCGCCGATACTGCTGCTGCCATGGCTCCCAATACGCCAATGGGTGCGAAGTACATCACAATTCCGGTGAATTTGAACATTACCTGGGTTAGACTTTCGCAGATAGAAACCATTTTTTTGCGGTGATCATTGCCACTTGCGGAGACACCCATTCCGAATATCAGACTGAAAATAACGACCTGAAGTACTTGGTTTTCAGCAATTGCCTTTGCAATATTCTCTGGGAAGATATTGACAAGAAAATCCTTGAACTCTTGTTTTGGGGGAGTGTCTGCCGTTTTTCTGGCTGCAGCAATGGTGACCTGCATGGAGTCAATCCCGGCCTGAATGATCGATGGTTTGATGGAATCCGGTGCAATCTCGTAAGCTGAAATCATTTTTTCAGTTCTTTCAACAATCCCGGGTGATGCAATCTCCTTCCAGTTTTTCTTCACGCCCGCAGCCTTTGACTGTAGTTTCTCTGCCTTTTCTTTCCGTATGCCGGGATGGTAACCCGCCTGGGTGAAGTTGATGGCTACGAGACCAAAAACGAGTGCTATTGATGTGGCAGTAATAAAATAGGTAAAAGCTTTGATACCCATTCTGCCAATCTGCTTCGAATCATCGTGCCCTGCGATGCCGACGACCAGGGTCGAAAATAGCAGTGGTGCAACAATGGCTTTAATTAGTTTTAGAAAAATTTTACTGAGTACATCAAGTGATTTTCCAATTTCAGGAAAATCATACCCTGTTTCAGCACCAATCAGGAGACACAACAAAATCCAGAAAGTCAGTGATTTGCCTGATTTCCAACCATAAAAAACAAGGGTGAGCAGAAATACCCATCGAAGTGGAAGCAGCAAATCCGAACCTATCGGAATCCATCCCAACCCCCCCAGTACAATCAGTATTGCAAGGAAAGACTCTAAAATGATTATCGCCCGGAACGTGCTTTGATTCATTACAAATATTAGTTTGTTTGATTGCGAAAGTAGGTATTTTTTTTTAATTGGGTTGTTTCAACGTGCTTTTTCAGCAAAAACAGTGCTCTCCTCATCCCTGCTACTGAGGTTGCAGTTGATCAAAGAATTTTTGTTCATTTTAGGAGCGGATAATACCTTTCTTCAAGAATCGTCAGGTGGTGAACTTGGTGGCCAATAATGATGTAGGCAATTGCCAGCACGCTGTATCCATCTGCAAAGCTACAACGTGGATCTTTCAGCACTTCCTCATCAAAAGAATGATACATTGCGGTTGTGCTTTGTCTGACCACCTTCAGCTCATCAATCAGGTCAACCAAAGCTCGTCTGCAGGCATTTCCATTTGCAGCAAAGCGGTTTTCATCAAATTCAGGTTTTTTGTCAAAATCTCCTCTTGCCATACAAAGTGCTCTATAAGCAAAAATTCGCTCTGTATCGATGATGTGCTGAACGATGTCCTTGATGGTCCATTTTCCGTGCTCATAGACACGATCACCAAGCTCGGTCCACTTATCTACCGGTAAGCCATTAAGTGCTGTTATACTGATCTGGAAAGCCTCCATCACTTCAACATCTTCAACCAGTCGAATGTATCTATCAAAGTATCCGGGTGTTGTTGCAATATCCGTTTTTCTCATTGTTTTTTCGGACAAAAGTAATATTAATTCACTGAATAAAAGGTTGTGTAAAGGGATCGCATAAACAACTAAAATAAAAAAGCGGTTGCCACAATTGACAACCGCTTTGAAAACGAATATTCTAAATTCAAATTTGATTAATCGAGCTCCTGATATGTACCGTTATTGGTCTCCCATACAATGGTATCTATCGAGTCTACTGAACCATCCATGTTGTAGTCAGCATTCAACAGGTAATCATCAAACAAACCGTTCTGTGTCTCCCAGTCAATTGAATCAATTGAGTCAATTGAACCATCTGAGTTGGCATCTCCACTATTCATTGCCGATATACTTGCTGTAACCGGAGACAGCGGATAAGCACCATTCAGAGCTACTGTATTGTTGGTGAAATCTAGCACAGTTGGTGTCGCAGTTAGCGGATATGTTCCGTCAGTTCTGAAGCCGAGGTGGCTGCGGTGACGCATCGTAATGTAATTACTTGAAGGTACTCCGAAGAATGAAACCGGAGAAACACCATCTGTACTTACCACATCCCCATCTCTCTGAATTAGGGCAGCTCTGGTCTGAACAACAGAAGTTGCGCCGGCCTGACCTTGACGAAGTTCCATGAATACCCAGTCAACGATGGAGTTGTTGCCATTTGTCGCTAGTAAAGCAGGTGAAATGGTTCCTACGGGACCTCCATTGACGTGCACGAAATTCTGGTTCAACGGTACTGTCGAATATGGGTCGCTCAATGGGAAATTGACAATTGTTTTCAGGTAATCGTTCATCAGTCCTGTTCCGGTATCGTAATTGTTTAGGTAAACTTTTGGACTGACGCGAAGCGCCTGCTCCTGGGTGCGTGCAGCCCCGGTACCACCAGAGAAGGAAGTAATACCATCAAACTGTACATAAGTGACACCCTGATCTATACCTATAGTTCCGGTCAGATTAGTTGTCGCCCCACTGGCTATGCCATTTCTACCCACAACCATCGTTGCCTGATTGTAGGCTCCGTTATTATTTTTAAACCAGTCAAAAACTGGTCCGGCACCACCTGCCGCTGCCATTACTGCAGCGACCTCGGCAGGGTCGTGATAGAAACGAACATTAACTGGATTAGTAAACGGCGTAGTGGTAACATTCCACCAGCGCTTCATTGCATAAATTTTATTGCCAATTGTACTTTCACACTGCGCAATCGAAGGGTCGAGGTCAGCGCGTACGCTCACCGCATTTTTCGCCGCAGCATTTGTAGTTGAAAGCGTACCTGTCGGAGCCCAATTGATGGCAAAGAAAATCTTACCATTAACATAATAGTTTGTCCAGCCACCATCCTCACATGAACTTGAGGCAGTAACAATATTGGTGCCCAAGCCTGTCAATTCAACAAAACGTGCATTCGCTGCGGCACTTCCGGTTGCGGTTGCCTGAGCGCTACAACCAACCGGCGTTGTTGCAGAGACAGTGTATGTAGTTGGTGCATTTGGCTTAGACCATACTTTCAGAGCAGGGGTTCCAGCGACATAAGGAATACTGGTGCCAGCGTCTATATACAAGTCATTAGCCGGTGTCCAAACATAGTTGGCTGGTTTGGTGTAGTCAAAAATTATGTTTGTACGGTTTGTTGAAGCGGTAGGCGAAGTTGCAGCCGTGTAAGCGTAGAAATCATTTACTGTAGCTCCCGGAGTTCCATCTGAATAAATATACAGCGCCTGTGCATTGGTCAATGTAGAATAATTGATCAAAGGATTGGTTGTATAAGTAGATGCAGAACCATTGCATGAAGCAAATTCAATGACAATATTATCTACTCCATTCCATGTGAATGGAGCGGTGAACGGCAATGACAGTGTCGCTCCGGTTGCAGGTTGTGCAAGAGAAGGAGTGTTGAAAACAGTCGTCATTGTAGTAGGGTCAACCCATTGGCCAACAGCCGAAGTAAACGCAGACTTGGTCGTGTGTCCAACTTTGACTGTATAATCTGTCAAAGCAGTGCTCGTATTCTGCGTGACAATCACCATTCCCAAGCCATTCAACTGGGAACCGGTATTCATTCCGATAGCATCCAATTCCGCCTTGGTGTAAATAAACTGGTGGCGCTGACCTTTATACCAGTTGCCTAGTGGACACGGCCATGTATTCGTGGTGTTTATACCCGTTCCAGTACCCATCGCTATGGTAGCACTTTGAGACGAATTTGTTCCCTCAAGTAATGTAACAGTGCTACAAGGTGTAGCATTCACAGTAGTATTAACAATTGGATTGTCAGGTGTTGGATTAACGGTCACTTTCACTGAAGCTGTAGTGATACATCCCGAAGAAGCGTCTGAAGCAGTAACGGAATATGTAGTTGTAGCAGGTGGAAGTGCTGTTACTGACTGTCCTGTTGTTGTATTTAAACCCGTAGACGGATCCCATGTATAAGCATATCCCGCATTGGTACTGCTTACTGTAAGATTCTGCGCAGGCCCTGCACTACAGGTTGTTACATCCGGTGATACGTTTATTGAAGGTGGAGGTGTCACTGTTGCCGTTACGGCAGTACGCCCGCTGACGCAACCTGCAGTGGTATTCATGTTGTATACAAAGTAATTCAAGGTAGTTGTTCCTGTGCCAGTCCAGCCATTGGTGACTGCACCAACTCCATTGCCCAATTGTATCGGGAATGTTCCTGTGTGATAACCAAGTGCATTACCGGTATTGGACACTTTAATTCTGTAGCCGGTTCCGGTTGGAATTGACCAGCCCAAAGGAAGTGTTTGAGCAACGGTTAATCCTGAGTTGGTGATTGGCAAAGCAGGTGAAACAAACATTACTGTTCCTGCACTATTTTCAAGTGTTATTGTTGCAGTACCTGCTCCAGAGGAGTATACATCGATAGAGTTAAGTACAACGTCAGAATACAAGTCAAACAATAGTCCTGCGTTTTGTGTGGTAGTGGTTACGGTTGGTAAGCCGTGGTTGGCTATTTGAGTTGATCCCCCAATCGTTGTCGCTGCTACGTAATAATCAGTAGTGGTCGAGATGACCGGCGTAGTGAATGTATTTCCTGTAGCAAGTGCAATACCACCGGTTGGTGCAGCATACCATTTGACATCAGCCCCTGCTGTCGCAGTTGCTGCAAGGTCAACTGTTCCTGTTCCGCAACGGGTACCTCCGGTAGTACTAGATATCTGAGGGTCGTTGGCAACAACACTTACTACATTGGATGTAAATGTTGTACCTCCACCACAGTCAACAACGCAACGATAATCAGATGAGGCGGATACAGATACGGTAGTACTTGCAGTTGCTATCCCAAGAGGAGACCATGAATTCAATCCCGCTGGTGAAAATTCCCATGAATAAGTTGATCCCGTGAAAACTGAAGGTGTAGCACTAAGCGTAGTTGACTGTCCGACACAAACAGAAGACTTAGATGTAGCAGCAACAATTGTTACTGGGTCAATTGTTACAGAACCCAACGGCGCAACACATGTAGGTGCGCTTACATAACGTGCTGAAACATTGTAGGTGCCAGGTCCTGCAACAATCGGAGTTGTTGTAGACCAGGTCGTTCCGTTGGTACTGTACTCGTAATAGTTGTTGTATCTGATTTGCAAATTATCAATAAAATGTCCTTGGAATTCAGCACCTGTTCTTGCACAAAACGCGTGTTTCCATGTAGACTTGTCATCTGTGAGATAAGAGGCGGGAAGCTGCTGATTGGTTACAACAGCTACACCGTCCAAAAACAAAGAAATTTGTCCCAATGCATCTATTGTAATGGTTACATGCGTATTCTTACCTGTTGTTGATGTAGCCCTCCAAGCCGTGTTGTTGACGTAGGCAATTAATCCTTGTGCCGGAGTGTTGGCTGAAGACTGATTCCAGATCGGACTATTGTACATTAAGTATACACCAGCAGCATTGGCGCCGTTGCCATACGCATCGAAAGCGAGTTTCAGTTTTGTTCCGCTTCCGTTCTCAGGATTCGTGGTATTTGATGGCACAGTTGTATTTACAGTGGTACTACCGGTTCCCGTAGGCAATGCGACCACGTCATCGCCGTAACTGTAACTGAAGCCGTCGGCTGGGGACCCCGAACCAGTAGTTGTAATCATGTCAAAATCTATCTGGAAGTCGTTGTTGGCCAATCCGGTAGGATTTTCAATAAGAACTCCACCATTTCTGGAGGCTGCTGAGGTTGTAAACTGCATTCTTCCTCCAGTAATCGCAAAACTATTACCTGCGGATGTCATATTGGAGGGTAAGGTTCCACTACTGAAGTCTTCATTAATAATAGTACCGGCACCACTTACATTCGTAGCAATCAATCCCGTTCCGGGGCATGCGTTTGGTTGTGTGGCGACAGTTGCCGTACCAGATAAACCATATGTAACGTAGCTGCTCGCAGCATTCACACATCCTGTCGTTGTATTTAGCGCATTGCAACTATATTTTGAGCTGCCTGCTGTTGCACTGTTGAGGAATAGGGTAGTCGCTGTAGTAGGGTTACCTGTATAAGGCTGCGTCAGCGCATTGTCGAGGTAAAGACCTGCAGAAGGTGTCCAGGTATAGTTGTCGTAATCGGCACTTCCGGTTGTTACTGCAATGGTTCCGGTCTGGTTGGTACATAGCAATTGGTTTGGCGTTATGGCCAAAGCAGGCGGAGTATTTACGGTAGCCGTTACCGGTACGCGAGCACTGGTACAACCCGTAGTTGCGACCCAGTCGTAGAAATAGTAGTAGTATGATGATGAAGCTCCACCTGTGTATGCAGACGTAATTGAAGCTACACCCGGTAAGGTGTATGGGTAGGTATAACCCGTTGTTACCTCTCTGATGAATCCTGTAATTCCACCTCCTGAAGCGGAGTTAAATACCAGACGATGACCCGTACCCGCTGGTACGTCAAAATTCAGAGGAACTACTGTTTTAACACCTGGTGAAACCGAAGTAGGTACTGAGATAGTAGTGCTCTGTAATACTGTTCCAGCAGAGTTTTTCAACGCAATAGTAGCTGTTACATTACCTGAAGGCGTTGTTGCTACCGGATAGATTGCCACTGACTGTAGATTAAATGCAGTGGTAGCATCAAACATCAGACCTACATCACTATATCCACTATTTGTTGTCGAACCTACGCGGTTGGCAAGTCCGAAATTAGCAGTTGTTGATCCTTTTCCTGCAGACACATAGTATGTTGTTGTTGCAGAGATTGAAGGTGTCGTAAATGTTGTGCCGGTTCCAAGAGACAGTCCCCCGGTTGCAGCTGAAAACCAATTGGCAGTTGAGCCGGCAGAAATATCGGCAGAAAGATCCACGGTACCTGCACCACAGCGAGTACCTGGCGTAGTGGAAAGTACTGCTGGGGCGTCTACATCAACCAGCACTTCAGAAGAAAGAGCTGTACCACCTCCATTTGCACAAGTTAATTCACAAACAAAGTAAGTTGGTGCAGTCAGTGTAGCAGTAGTATAACCGCTTGCCGTAGCACCTGTTCCACCAGTAACATTTGTGTAAGGACCACCTGTTACAGAGGATTGTTTCCACTGAAGGGAAATTCCCGGTGTTGCTGAATAACCTGTAAGACCCAGATTTTTAGTACCGGATAAACAAATATTTGCAGCATTACCATTAATCACTGCTGTAGGTGCCGGAGGAATACCGTTGCAATAAAGACTAACAAAATTTCCGGCATCAGCACCAAGATCTGTTGGTGTTAGACCGGATCTTGTTTCACCATCAAAATCAGTCGTTACTGTTGCAATAGGTGTACCGGTTCCCTCTGCAATAGTCGCCAATGTTCCATTCAGGTGAAGGTTTACATTGGATGCATCACCGGTTGGATTGATGAAAATTGGATCGATATTGTAGCTGTTGATATCACCGCTAACCCATCCTGAAGCGTAAGCAGGCACGTCTGCACCGGTAGATGCAGTAGACCCGAATACAAATCCGGTACCGTTACCGAAATAATCGTTGTAATTCAAAGTAAGGGTTGTTGTGGCACTCAGGTTAATAGCGTAGTGCTTACCTCCCGTACTGGCATTGCTTCTGTTGTTGACAAGAATGTTGTTTCTCCAGTCGTCAACAGCAGTTCCCGTTCTCACCAAGGCAAAAGTGTTGGTTGCATTGGTACCAACATTCTGTCCGCCGACATAAATACTATTGTGGTAGATTCTTGAAGTAGCCGCATTTTTGGTAATACCTCTGACAGTACATGGAGCTGTGATGTCTGCACCTGTACCATCAATACCAATTCTTATCATGTTGTTGGCAATGGTCAGGTTACCGGAGCCAATGTCCATACCCGTCACGAAAGCACTCGGGTTGTTTCCACTCAGACCAAGACTGTGGATATTGTTGTTGTTAACATTGCCCGGATTGGTGGTGGTTGCTCCGTAGAAAATACCAGCAACCTGTACTGCACCTGTTGTTGCCGGACTGGCAGCATTAATATTGAAAATGGTATTGTTCAAAACATCACATGAAGCCATGCTCAAAGCTGAAACGGTAATACCCCCAGCAGCACAATATGGATTACCGGTGGTTGTAGCCGCGAAAGTGGTGATGTCTCGGATGGTATTGTTAGAAATAACCGTAGATAAGTTACCTGTCAGTGTTCCAACGACAAAAATTCCTCTGGCACCGGTAGTTGCCGGTGCACCAGGATTGGCATAGTTGGTCCACATGTTGGCAATTGTGTTCCCTGTAATGGTCACATTTTTACTTGAAATAGCACCGCCACTGATCAGAATCCCTGAAAATCTTGAGGTGTTGGTGTTACTTGTTGCAGAAGTACTTGAACAATAAATGCTCTTTGGAGTACTAGCACTTCCTATGGTATTGTTGGTGATGGAAACATTACCGTTGTTGTAGCCAATAGCATTGAAATCAGGTGCATTTGTTGCAGTGGTTGAAGAAACAACGATACCTGAAATGATGTTGTTGCTGATATTGGTTGTGCTCAGTGCCGCATTGTTTGTGCACTGTGCAAAAATTGGAATGAAGCCTCCAGTCGTAGTTGAATTGTTCGTGTAAGAAATAGCAGGTGAAATAGACGCGTCTGTATTTGCCAATCCCACGACATTACCAGTAACGGTTCCGATGTCAACATTTCCACCATTGTTGGTGATACAAGACATCGCTGCCGCACTCGTACTTCCTGATGTAAAGGAAATATTGTTAAAGGTATTGTTTTGAATTGAAGTAGGGGTTCCTACTCCCACTGCACAGAATACAGAGCAGTACTGGTGTGCTGAAGTTCCCGTTAGGGTGTACAT
>CANHEE010000033.1 GCA_947459655.1 Lewinellaceae bacterium | reverse complement strand
TTCGCACCATCAATGCCGATAACCTTCCCTTCACCAAACTTGAGGTGCAGCACTCGCTGCCCTTCCTGTATCTGGTCTGAAGAACTGGGCTTGAAATCTGCGACAGCAGTTGGACTAATAGTACTGACCTGCCGGAGGGGTTTGAAATTTCCGCTAACCTTAGCCCTGTTTTCACTAAATCCGGCTCCTGTGGACTGAGACATACCTGTCACTGTCTCGACATTCTGAGCGTCGATTTCATCAAGAAACCTACTGACCGGATAGTAGCGCATCTGTCCGTGCCTGTAACGGCTGCCCGAATAGGTTAGGGTGAGGAAGCGCTCTGCCCTGGTAACGGCTACATAAAACAATCTGCGCTCCTCATCAAGCCCCTCGGGCGACTCCAATGCCATAAAACTCGGAAAAATCTGCTCTTCCAATCCAACGATAAACACCGACTTAAATTCCAGTCCCTTGGATGAATGTACTGACATCAGGACCACCGCATCGGCATTCGGATCTTTTTCGTCGGCCTCTGTGAGCAGTGATATGTTTTGTAGATAGGTGGCCAGCGAGCGGTCCTGAATCAGATCTGCTTCATCAATCTGCTCATCGTTTTCCACAAACTCTTTGATACCATCAAGTAGGGATGTGATGTTGTCAACCCTGGATATGCCTTCTTCGGTGGTATCGGTTCGCAAGGTGTCGAGCAATTTTGACTGCTTAGCCATAAAGACAGCTACCTCGTAGGCATTGCCTTTTTGCGCACGCTTTTGCCCCGCAATTACCAGCTCCCTGAATTCCGTTATACCGCGTCTCGCTGGGCCGCTAAGACCTTCCGATTCCAGACACTCCCAAAGGGTGAGGTTTCGGGCAGTTGCCTCTGCACTTATTTTCTCCAAACCGCTATCACCAATGCCTCTTCTCGGGTAATTCAACACCCTTCTTAGGGCCTCCTCGTCTTTTGGATTCACTACCATCCGCAGATAAGCGATGAGATCCTTCACCTCTTTGCGCTGATAAAAAGAGGTGCCGCCATATACACGGTAGGGAATGTTCATCCGACGGAGATATTCTTCGAAAATCCGCGACTGCGCATTGGTGCGGTAGAGTATCGCGATGTCCCTGTTGTCGAGGTGATAGCGGTTCTTTTGCTCTGCAATCAAATCCACCACCCGTTTCCCCTCTTCATTATCAGAAAGGGTTTTAATAATCTTGATTTTGGTACTTTCTGTTTGTTCCCTACTTGTCCAGATCTCCTTTTTGATTTGCTTTCTGTTGTAGGAAATAATGTCGTTGGCAGCCTTTACAATATAGTGCGTAGAACGGTAATTCTGCTCCAACTTAAAAACTGATGCATTCGGAAAATCCTTCTCAAAATCAATGATGTTGTCTATGGTCGCGCCTCGGAAGGCGTAGATGCTTTGCGCGTCGTCACCTACCACGCAGAGATTTTGTGGACTACCGGGGTAAATAACCATTTTTTTCAAAATAGCATACTGAAGTGCATTGGTATCCTGAAACTCATCCACCATGATGTACCTGAAAAGCTGCTGGTATTTTTGCAGCACATCATCCGGATTCTTGTGCAGTAGTATAAAAAACTGATAAAGAAGATCGTCGAAATCCATTGATCCTGAACGCTGGCAACGCTTCACGTATTCCCCGTAGATGCGGTAAAAATTTGGTCGGCCGGCTGCCTTGTCCTGTAACATTAGATCCTGACTTTGCTCGTATGCTTTGGGGGATAGGAGATTATTTTTGGCCAGTGAAATCCTTGATTTTATCGCTCCCGCATGGTATTTGTCCTTGTCCAGGTGCATCTCTTTAATAATAGCCCTGACCACACTTTCGGAATCATCGGAATCGTAAATGGTAAAGGTCGATGGGTATCCTATCTTTTCAGCTTCAACCCTCAAAATTCTGGCAAAAACCGAGTGGAAAGTTCCGGCCCAGACCTTTTTACCCTTGTCACCCACTACGCGCGCAATTCTGTCCTTCATCTCGCGAGCTGATTTATTGGTAAAAGTCAGTGCAAGAATCTGTCCGGCAGGAACGCCCTCCTCAATCAAATGCGAAATTCGGTAGGTCAGTACTCGCGTCTTTCCGGAGCCAGGTCCTGCTATCAAAAGAACCGGTCCTTCTGTTGTAGTTACGGACTTTTGCTGTACATCATTCAGTTCCCGCAGGTAGCTTTGCATATTTGAATTTTCCATTATTTTCGGTAAGCAAAGGTAGAGCATTGGGGCTATAATTCCTATGCGATGAACTCTTTAACTGCGACCATGTTGTTAAAAATATATTTTTCCTGTTATATCTTTCCTAAAAGTTAATTTTGCAAAACTCAACTACCAGTTTTATATAAACTAAATGAATGAATTATGAAAAAAATTCACCTCATCGCTGCACTTTTTATTTCTCTTTTTCTGACCACTATCTGCAGTAGTTTTATCGATTATCCTGATAATCCACCAAATGGTTATACAGGTTCAGGGCCGGCAACCTGCGGTAATTGTCATAGTGGAGGAAATTTCGGCGCAAACGTTGTCATTACAGGTGTGCCCACTTCAATTGCACCCAATACCACATACGCTATTTCAGTTACAGCAGCAAAAACGATGGGATCGACAAAAAAGGCTGGTTTCCAGTTAAATGTTCTCAATGGTGCAGGCACCAGTACCGGTACTCTGGCAAGCACCTCGGTTAATGTCCGTATTGAATCGGGATATGCAGAACAAGCTGAGTCCTCTTCTGCACAGAATTTTGTAAGTGCTTCGGGACCCGCTGTCAAAACATGGACATTCAACTGGACATCACCAAACAGTAGTGCCAGCAGCACCATAAATTTTTATGCGTGCACGGTAATAGGTAATGGTGCATCCGGAACCAGTGGTGATCAGGTAGCCCTTGGAACAGCCACAGGCACACTGTCTTCCGCCTCAGTTCCGCTAACTGTAACTCAAATTGCCAAAACAAATGTCACCTGTTTCGGTGGCAGTAATGGAACTGCGGCAGTCTCTGCAAGCGGTGGCTCCGGTTGCACATATACTTATGCATGGTCGAATGGTCAGAATACGCAGACAGTGTCAGGTCTAAGTGCGGGAACCTATACCGTTACTGCGACATGTGGCGCATCCTCTGGTACAACCACTGTCACCATTACCCAACCTGCCACGGCGTTGACCCTTAGCACTACAGGGTCGACAATTAGCTGTGCTGGCGCAAACAACGGAACGGTTTCGGCAATCGCAAGCGGTGGCGGTTCTTCATATACTTACCTTTGGTCAAACAACCAGACCGGCTCAATGCTGACAAATCTCACTGCAGGAACTTACACCGTTACAGCAACAGACAACAACGGATGTACGCAGTCCAAACAGGCAGTTGTAAGCAATCCAATCAATTCCGTAACCGCTTTCACTTCTTCAACTGCCGCAACATGCGTTACGGCGGGAACAGCAACTGTTAATGCAGCAAATGGAACCGCACCCTATACCTATCTCTGGAGCAATGGTCAGGCAACAGCAACGGCTACCGGACTAACACCAAACACTTACAGCGTTACCGTTACCGACAACACCGGTTGTAAAACCACAGCCAGTGCCGTGGTAAGTTCAAATGCGAGTGTACCTCCCTCTGCAATCAGTGGTATCTCTACCATCACCTGCGCACAACCTTCGGGGATTTTAACCGCTCCATCCGGTAATTTCAACTACAAATGGTCAACGGGTGAAAGCAATGCTAGTATAAGCATCAATAACGCCGGAAATTATTCGCTGACGGTTACGGACAAAAGCAATGGTTGTACTTCTTCTTCTTCAAAAAGTATCAGTAGTAACACCACTCCCCCAACAGTCGCTATAAGCGGGAATACAAACCTTACTTGTACTCAACCTACCAGTACATTGACAGCGAGCGGGGGCAACAGCTACAAATGGTCGGGGCCCGGAATTGTTTCAGGTGCAAATGTTGCAGCAGTAACAATAAATGCAGCCGGAACCTACAATGTGACGGCCACCAATTCTTCCAATGGCTGCACCGGCACCGCAATGGTGAAGGTAAACGAAAGCAGCGACAAACCGCTACTCAGCACCTCTGCAGGAACCATCACTTGCAAAGATTCCATCGTGGACATCAGCGTCACCGTGAATGGGAACACCGCCGGACTCACCTACAAATGGACTGGTCCACTTTCCTTTATAGGTTCAAAAGCAACGGAACAAGTGACAATCGGCGGTGATTATTTGCTCACCGTGACCGCCTCCAATGGCTGCAGCAGTATTGCGACAGTCAGCGTAAAACAAAACAAGGCAATCCCCGTGGCGACAATTGAGAGCTCCAAGTTGTTTATCTGTGAAAAAGATACCTTAACCCTGACAGCCAACGGTGGAACCATAGCGAAAAGTTACCTCTGGTCGGATAAAAGTACTTCGTCTTCCATAAAAGTTCAGTCCGCTGGCTTTTACCAGGTCAGCGTTACAGGCGAAAACGGCTGCATTGGCAAGGCTGCACTGCAGATCAATGAAGGCAAATCACCAGTTATTGAAGTCGCTGCCGACAGTCTGACCTGCAGCTTCAAGGAAATCACGCCCCGAGCAACCATTACCTGGGACAGTCCGGTATTGCCGCTATGGACTGGTCCAAACGGCTTTTCTTCCACTGTTCTACAACCAACCATTATGCTACCCGGAGCGTATACAATTCAGGTGAATCCAGCTAACGGATGTTCGGCTTTGAAAACGCTCGTGATAAAAGAGAATAAGATAGTTCCTCAAATTGAAATCTCCGGGACCACATTTTCCTGCGATAGTACCCCTGTAGTGCTAAAAGCCAGCAGTTCAGCAAACAACTATTTCTGGAAGGGATTTGGTGTAGATACAAAAACAAGCCCAACAGTTTCTGCGGCAAGGACAGGCAGATACATCTGTTTGACCCAAGGCAGCAATGGTTGTATTGGAGCCGATAGCACGGATGTGGTTATTCAAAATCCACCTTTTTCAATTGATAAAACAAAGTCGGTAGTGGTCAATACGACAGGAAACCTCGCCAACGGTTCAGTGGTTCCATTTATAGTGGGAAAAGAGAATAATTTTACCTTTAAGTGGTCAAATGGGGTAGACAGCAGAAATCTGACAAATGTAACAGCGGGTACATACTGCCTCACGATAACCGATACCAACGGTTGCAGTACAGTAGCCTGTTTCGACTTAAAGTCTACCGTATCAGCATCAGATAAAAATACCGGGGAAGAGATTGAGATTCTGCCAAATCCTGTACGGGAAAATCTCTATTTGATCAAAAAGGGCTCATTTAGGGTAAAAGAAACGCTTTTGTATTCTGACAAAGGGCAATTGATTCTGAACTATAGCTATCTGCCGGAGCAACTTGATCTCGTCGGAATACCTGCAGGCTGGTATTTCCTGAAAATTACTACTGAAAACGATCAGGTGTTTTTCCGAAAAGTGGTAAAAGTTGAATGAGAAATAAGAGAAAATGATCGCTTTATCAAATATGTTAAATAGAACTGTATACAGAATTGCAAATGAATAAACAAAGAGAAACCACTGCCGGAATTTCCTGCAGTGGTTTCTTTTATACCAGTCTTTGATTTAACAGATCTTACCTTGCCAACATCACATCACCTCTGAAAGTTATCACCAGTCCGTCAATGAACTTGACCTCACAGGAATAAATATAAACGCCAATATTGGCTTCCTTGTCTTGATAATATCCATTCCACCTATTGCCAATGTACCTTGATTCAACAGGACTAAAGGATGGACTATCGAAAACCATATTCCCCCACCTGTCGTACACGCGCAGATAGTTGATTTTTTCAACACTCAAGGGGTCGGCAAAAACCTCAAAAAAGTCATTGGTACCATCCACATTTGGAGAAAAAATATTTGGCAGATAAACATTGCGGTTCCTATCTATGGTGATATTAATGGTATCCGCTCCCATACACCCCAAACTGTCTTCAACCTGCAAAATATAGCTTCCATCAACGAGTGGCTTAACAATCTGCGCACAACGGTTTTTGCAAAGGTCTGTGAGCGTTACCGGAGTGGCGTTGGGCGAATTCGACCAAACATACTTCACTATCGGATGAACAGCGTCTATGGTTGCATTGACCTCATAGCTATCGCCGAGTTCTACCTCTGCATCCTGGCCCAGATAAACCCTTATTCTCGGCGGCTCATCGATATTAATTGACTGCTGGGAATAACAACCAAACGGATCGTAAACTTTTACGTTGTGTATGCCTGCGGTAGTCGACAGAATGCCGTCTTTGGCATTTACTGCAGCACCGTCATCGATCGAATAGGTATAGTTACCCAACATGGAGCCATTTCCACCGGTGGCATTTTTTATTTTTACTTCTGTCAGATAACCAAAACAAAGTGGAGTCTTGATGGTATCCAACTCAAACGAAACCGAGTCTGGTTCGTTGATAATGTATGGCGATACAGCCACTGTGCACCCCTTGGCATCACTTACCACTACCGAATAAACGCCGGCAGGAAGCTTGTCAGCCACATCACCGGTTGAAACATTCGGCGACCAGGCGAATGCGTATCCACCAGGGTTGCCACCACTGTATTTCAATGTAATTTTACCATCAGAATAACGGGCACAGGTTACCGAATCGGTATTGACTGTGTCCACCTGCGCAAGCAGTACAGGTGGCTCAGTGATTGTTATAGTCGTAACATATGGACAGTTCTTGCTGTCTGCAACAGTCACCACATAGGCTCCGGCATTCAGATTTGAAGCAGTCGGACCCGTCGTGCCTTGTCCCCATTTGTAGGTATATGGTCCGACACCTCCTTTTCCGTCAATGGTGATGGAGCCATCGTTTCCGCCGTTGCAGGTCACCGGTTTTATTTGCTCTGTAGTCTTGTCGATTTCGACCGGTTTGGGAGCATCAATGTAAACAGAGTCGATCAGTTCACATTTGCCATCGGTGATCGTTATTTGGTTCCAGCCTCTGCAAAGATTGTCGGCAGAAACTGCATCATTCAAATTCCCCTGTCCTATGGTTCCACTTTGCCAGAAAAACCGGTAAGTTCCCGTTGCGCTGTTTCCAGCTGTAACAACAACAGTAGCTTTTCCATTGCACGGACCTGAATTGAAGCAATCCACATCCTTGTCGGCCTGCTTTGTAATCGTAATGATTGGAGGATAATTGATGGCCACATCAGGAATAATCAGCTTCGGACAATTATTTTGGTCCGTTATAGTGATGTCGTACCTACCCACAGTCAGATTTGGTATAGTAAAGGTCGTGTTTGCAGTATTGGCCGATCCCGTTCCCAATGCTACAGAATTCCATTCATAGGTGTAGGTAGCCGTACCGCCTTTCACAGTTATTTTGATTTCTCCGTCTTTTGATAATGGACAGGAAGGCCTGACGACAACAGGAAGACCTACAAGTTCCAATGGTGCAGGTGACGTCACCGCAGTATCTTTTTTTACTGCACAACCCCTCTGATCTGTTACAGTTACAGAATATTTACCAGGTTTGAGTCCTTTCAATTCATCTGTAGTACTGCCGCCGTTTGACCATTTAAAAGTGAGCACATCAGTAGGATTGGCTTTGGTTGCCACTACCTTTACCGAACCATTGCTGTCTGTATAACAATTAACATTTGTGGTCTGAACACTAGCGATTTGTGGTCCGGCAGGCGGATCCAGAACAACAGACAGGGTGGCTGTACATCCGTTGGCATCTGTTACGGTAACGGTATATGTGTCTGCATAAAGGTTTGACAGGTTGGGCAACTGCACGATACTTTTATCCCATTTGTACGCGTAGGGAGCTGTTCCTCCGCTGGCAACTACGGTGATTTGTCCGTCGGCACTGTTGCCACTGCAAGTTGGATTATTTTTTACCGTGTTCACGACACTCAGTGCCGCTACAGGCTGCTTTAGCACAACAGAATCCCTGACCAGGCATTTGAAATTATCCGTGACTGTGACCTGGTACTTTCCGACACCAACCTGTCCGTAGGAGCTTGTAAAATTGGTGCCGCTCTGCGATGCACTCGGTACAGGAGACCAGGTAAAGGTAACCGGACCGGAGCTTGGTGCACCCTGTCCGCTCTCAATGACCTGCAGTGAAATAAGCCCATCCTTTACGTTATAGCACTTGGCATCAACAACATTTTTAATGATAGTTAGCTTCCTATTCTCTTTGATTTCCAGTGAATTGTTGGTTAGTTTACATCCTTTTGAGTCGGTGATGGTCACCGCGTAAAACCCCGGGTTTTTCTGAAAGAGATTGGCTCCTCCGGCACTGTAAAATAGCGTGTCCGAAACTTTACTACCGATCTTCCATTTAAAGTTGTAGTTGCCGTTCAGTGGCGTCCCACCGCTGACGTCAAAAGTAATGATGCCATCCTCCGAACCAGTACAGGAAGCATTGGTAATTACGATATTATTGATGGTAATCTGGTTAATGGTAAGATTTGTCAGCGCTTCAGTTGTACAGCCGAAACGGTCAGTAACCGTAACAGCGTATTTTGTACTGCCATTAACCACACCGACATTGCTGATCATGGGTTTGTTGGAGCCACTTTCCCCGTTGCTCCACTGAAAATAATACGGAGCAAAACCTCCTTTGACCGTGGTACTCACCTTGCCGTCAAAACTATCCGGACAGGTGGGGTTGGTATTGCTCAGGGTCACCGATAGGATGATATTGGATGTTACGACTTCCCCATTGCGGACGGGTGAACTGGTACCTGTACCAAGATCCTGAACAGTAACGCTGTAGCTTCCCACAGGCAGGTTGTTGATGGTCGTACCGGCCACGGGTAGAGGAAAAGGACCCGATACTGAACCACTTCCCTGTGGATTTCTCTCCCAGGTATAAGTGTAGTTGCCACTGCCTCCGGAAGGCACAATAGACAGTTTGCCTTTTGCCCCTGAGCAAACCGTATCGTTCTGCACCTGAACATCTACAGCGGAGGCGATGACCATCTCGAATGTCGTTCCGCAACTTTTACCATCCTCAACGTTGATGGTGTAGGTTCCATCCTGTGGTACGGTAAACTGTACATTTGCATTGTGTTTTGCAGCACCGCTGTTAATCGTTCCCTTAACTGCGTTATTGGTTTTCAGGCTGATGTCAATGGTGTAACTGGTGGCATTGGCATCGTATTCCGGAAGGCCACCGGTACATTTGAAAATCCCACTGAGGTTGCCCTGCGAAATGATGCTTGGTTTTATCTGATTGAGATAAACAACATCAAACGCTGCTGCGGTATTTACGTTTACACATGCTCCGGCAGGAGTTCCCTCATAACTCGCAGCGGGGCTTGCGCTGATATCGTATTTGTCAAAAGTGATGGGCGCAAAAAACAACTTGACCGGCTTACCGCTGCCATAATTGGCTTGTATCCAGCCATCGTTTAGAAATTCATTATCACCCTTTCGGTTACCTGCGGTAGTGATGCTGAATCCTCCGGGTGGAGTTGCACCACTTGGGGTCTTTAGGATACAGGGATCTGCTGCAATATCCTGAATTGTGATACCCGATTTGGTCGGTGCACATTTCAGAAACAGATAACCAACACCTGCAGGAGTGGTCATGTCGGGATCACTTGCCAGAACCTGGTCACCATTGTGGGTGATTTCCAGCTTGTCGTTGAAACAGAGATACTTCTTGTCATTGCTCTGAGCAGTTACAGAAAGTTTCTGGGTCGATGTGCCTGCTTTATTGTCACAGGCAGCTCTCGATGCACCGGAAACAACCGACAAATCAACCGGCATGAATTCCGGACGCTGTGCCTGGGCAACAGAAAGAAAAAAGACAAAAACAGACAGCGAAATGAATGGTTTCAACATTGTGATATTTGGGTTTCTTATAGATTAATCGGTTGATGCTCAGGTTAGCGTATAATGGGCAAAGTTAAATAATTAGCTTAATAAACTATTTATACACTTTGAAATAAAGCAATATTGGTGAAAATATTGCTTTCGGGAAATAAAAAATGCAGACGCCCCCCTGAAATCGTACAACTTCAGAAAAATTGAATAAATAAATAATCCGGAAATGCTACTAATGCTGATAAGAATCGGAAGCTTTTCTGATGGTCTTGTCCTGATAGCTCAGGGCGTAGTCAAAGTTGGGCTGAATGCTGAAAGCGCCATAGTTTCCCTTCTTGTCCAGAGCCACGAAAGCTGCCTGGTGGTCGGTACCATACTTTTTTACCATTCTCTTGACCGTCATTTCACATGCTTTTTGCGGATGGATTCCCTGCCTCATGTATTCGACTATCAGGAAACTGCTGAGGTTTTTTAGCATCAGCTCTCCCAACCCGGTTCCGGTGGCGCCTCCTGTTTCGTTGTCAACAAAAAGACCCGCTCCGATAATCGGACTGTCGCCTACCCTGCCGTGCAATTTGTATGCTGCCCCACTGGTGGAACAACCTCCGCAGAGTGTATTCTTGCTGTCTATGGCAAGTAGACCGATTGTATCATGGTTATTTCTGGAAATGATTGGAGTATACTTGTTCTTATCAATCCACTCAAGCCACCGCTCACGAGCTGAATCCGTCAACAGATTCTCCTTTTTAAAGCCATTTTGCAGTGCAAACTGCAGTGCACCATCTCCACTCAAAAGTACATGTGGCGTTTTCTCCATCACCTGCCTTGCAACTGAGACGGGATGCATGATATGCTGCAGAAATGTAACGGAACCTGCATTCCCTTTTTCGTTCATCACACAGGCGTCAAGAGTGACGAAACCATCCCGGTCAGGATTGCCACCATATCCTACAGAGGTATCATTCGGATCTGCCTCAGGAATGTGTATACCCTGCTCAACGGCATCCAGTGCGTACCCACCACTTTTCAATATTTTGTAGGCCTGTTCTGTTGCTTTGGTATTGTTACCCCAGGTGGCAATGGCAATGGGGCCGGAAGGTTTTAATTGCTCAGAAGGAGCGAATGTACCTAAAAATGAAAAACTGCCAAGAGCAGCAGTTTTCTTAATAAATTTCCTTCTTGAGAGCATAAAGTTGGATGAAACGGTGAAAATTCAAGAGAAAAGCTTTGATTCGGGGGCGAATATACAACTTTTCTCTTTCACCTTGTTTAAATTTTGGGGTTCAGAATCCCCATCATCTCCTTGACTTCCCTCACAGTTGCCTGTGCCCGTTTGCGGATTTCTGCCGAACTCTCTTGAATCATTTTTTTCACTTGTTTCTTGTCAGCAGCAAGTTGATGGTAATTTTCTCTGAACGGTCGAACAAGCTGAACGATACTTTCGGCAACCTCGTTTTTAAGCGTGCCGTACTGCAAAGCCCCATGCTGGTAGTCTGCCATCAATCCTTCGTATGCAGCAACGTTTCCGCAGGCCTTTAGCAACTCAAACAGATTTCGTACGCCTGCACTCATTTCTCCTTCAGAGGGAGTTCCGGAATCTGTCACAGCGGAACGAACCTGCTTGCGAATCCTGTCGTCCTCACCAAAGAGATTGACATAATGCTTTTCTCCAAGACTCTTGCTCATTTTTCTTGATGGGTCTGCCAGTGACAGGAGTTTTGGCACTTCAGTGAAAAGGGGCTCGGGATGCCTGAAATAATCTTTCCCGAACTGATTATTGAATCTTGCTGCTATATTTCGCGACAGTTCCAGATGCTGCTCCTGATCTCTGCCAATAGGCACATAGTCAGCCCTGTAGATAAGTATGTCTGCAGCCTGAAGTACCGGGTACAGAAAAAGTCCCGCAGAGACAAATGCTTCGCTGTCCTTCTCCGCTATTAGGTCTTTTTTATCCTTGAACTGTGTCATTCGACCCAGCTCGCCGTGTGAAGTCACGCAACTTAGCATCCAATTCAGCTCGGTGTGCTCAGGTATGAGCGACTGAATGAACAGATTCTCAGGTTTTACTCCACAGGCCAACAGGTACATGACCATTTTCCAGGTGTTTTCGCGAAGCACATCAGCCTTGTAAGGCATAGTCATGGAGTGATAATCCACCACTCCGTAGGTGCAATGGTACTGATCCTGCAGCGCAACCCAGTTTTTAACGGCACCGAAATAGTTTCCCAGGTGCATATCGCCTGTCGGCTGTATAGCTGAAAGGACTCTTTTCATCTTACTGATTTTTATAGGCAGCAATGACAGATATTTCAACATTGACCAATCGGGGAAGTTTTGCAACCTCGACAAGCTCTCTTGCAGGAGCGGTAACATCGTTGAAGTACTGACCATACACAGCGTTAATACGACTGAACATATTGATGTCGGAAACAAAAACAGAGCACTTAATGATGTCTTCAAAAGATAGACCTTCAGATTCAAGGATTCCCCTGATGTTCTGCATAACGCGGTGCGTTTCGTCTTCAATATTGTCAGTGATCAGCTCCCCTGTTTCAGGATGCAATGCGATTTGTCCTGAGATATACAATACCCCATTGAACGCGACGGCCTGATTGTAGGGCCCTATGGGTGCTGGTGCATTTCCGGTTTGAATGATTCTTTTCATCTGCTGAATTTTAGAAGTATTATAAACACGAAAAGCTCCTCATTGAAGTATGGGAGCAGTTACTATTCGTGAAGTAACAGAAGGAAATTACGCCTCAGCGTCGGCTTCTTTCTTACCGGCTACAAGAACTTTACCCCTGTAATAAAGGTCACCTTCGTGCTTATAGGCACGGTGCATCAAATGTACAACATCGGTGGTCTTGCAGTGAGCCAACGTAGGTGCATCTGCCTTATAGTGTGTTCTTCTTGCTCTTTTTCTGCGCTTGGAATGTCTGGTCCGAGGATTAGGCATTGGCTATGTTTTTAAAAAATGAATAATTTGTATGGGAAAGAACGCAGGGAAAAGCACATTCAGCTTTCACAATCCTGTGGGGCTCCCCCGAATTTTTATGATATATTAATATCTTTTAACTGGCTTCCCAGTGTGTTGTCTTCGTCCTTGTTTTCAGGAGCAAAATCGCTGCTACCGCTTATCTTTTTCAGAAGTTCAAAGTCACATGGCGGCACTTCATCGTTTTCGCAGTCGTACACTCTTGTGATCGGTATTGCCAAGCTAACAAACTCATATATGTATGGCGCAACATTGAAGGTAGCAGTATCTGGATGAATGAAAACAATCTCGTCATTGTCCTCCTGTTCTTCCTCGCTGTATTTGACAATCAGCTTCGCATCTCCCTCCACCGGCAAATTGATGTTGGCCAAACAACGGTCACAATCAGTTCTCACCGTTCCCTCAAAGTCAAATTTCAACTCAAAGAGACCCGGTCGGTTGTCCAGATCTAGGTAAACTGAGATGTTCCCATCTGCAACTACCGCATCTTCAAAACAGGAAAAAAACGATTTATCTAACTGAAAATCAAACTCGTAGTGTTCCTGCCTCAGACCCTTTATGGGCAACATAAATTCACTGAGCGCATTCATATTTTAACCCTTATCAAAAACGGAGTGCAAAGTTAAGGCTATTTTTATAAAAAAGATAGTCTAACCGGGAAATAAATTTTCAGTGCCGGGGGTGCGATCCATGATGTAAATTCAACTTTCACACAGATTTCTGACCGGAATTGCTACTTTTCCACTTATTTGAGGGAGCCAATTTTCAATACAGGCAGTTAAGCAGAACAATGGTCAAATGATTTCGTTATATACGAACTGAAGCGGTACAAAACTTGTTTGAGAAATGTACTTGTACCCCTGACTCTGTAAAGACAGACGACGTAACAAAGCAAAAAGCAGATAGAAACCAAGGACGATAGAATCATTGAATTTAATTTTAAATGACTGCCTGATAACGAGAGCTTATGATCGCAAAAAACATCTGTAAAAACACCCTGGCGCCTCTAAAACCTACCGATACAGGAATTTTTGCCTTGAGGCAAATGTCAGACAACCATGTCAGACACCTCCCCGTAACCGATGGAGATATGTTTGTCGGATTGCTTTCTGAGGATGATGTATTGCATTCCAATCCGGAACTGAATGTGGAATTGTACCGATATGCGATGGCTCGCCCTTTCGCATTTGAGAGCGATCACCTGTATGAGGTGATGCACAAAATGGGCCTGTACAAATTGACCGTTATTCCCGTTCTTGACGAAATGGAACATTACTGTGGTTGCATTACACTCGAAGATCTCTTGCCGGCGTTTACGGAAGCTTCATATCTGAATGAAAAAGGAAATATACTGGTGTTGGAATCTGCACCACATGGCTTTTCACTTTCCGAAATTGCAAGAATAGTAGAGTCGGAACATGCGCAGATATTGAGCTACTTCGTTACAACTCCTTCTGACAATGCGACAGTGGAAATCACCCTGAAACTCAACAAGACGGAGATTGGAAGCATTGTCGCTGCCTTACAAAGATTTGATTACGAGGTAAAAGGCACCTACAGTGAATCAGACTATGCGGAAGACATGAGCGACAGGTACGAGGCATTTATGTCTTACCTCAATGTGTGATAACAACAGAGGCCGCTCAGCCAGCCTCAAGAATCGTCAAATTTTTATTTGGTTACGCAAAAAGTCGTACCTTTGATTAAACTTTTAATGTCTCTTTTCATCGAACCCTGACCTATGAGACTTATCCCTTTAGTTGACCTGTCAAAATTCATTCACGGAAACACGGAAGAGAGAAATGAATTTGTTGCAGAGCTTGCAGATGCATTTCACCATATTGGCTTCGTTGGCGTCATAAACCATGGTGTGCCAAAGAGCCTTATTGATGATTTCTATAAGGCAGCAAATGCCTTTTTTGCATTGCCGGTCGAAACCAAGCGCAGCTATGAGATAGCCGAACTTGCGGGTCAAAGGGGGTACACCTCGTTCGGAAAGGAGCATGCAAAACAATCGAATGTCGGCGACTTGAAGGAATTCTTCCAGATTGGCCAGCAGGTAGCTGAGGGGCATCCTGACAAAAAAAACTATCCGGACAACTTTGTATGCAAAGAAATTCCTGAATTCACCAAGCTTGGCTGGGAATTGTATCAATCTTTTCAAGAAGCAGGAAAACACCTGCTGCGTGCCATTGCCATTCACCTGAACTTGGGAGAAAAATATTTTGATACGCGAATTGAACAGGGAAATAGCATCCTTCGCGCCATTCACTATCCACCAATCACCGCTGAACCAAATTCAGCGATTAGGGCAGAGCAGCACGAGGATATCAACCTCATTACACTACTGGTTGGTGCTTCGGCAGGAGGTTTACAGTTACTGAGCAAACAAAATGAGTGGCTTGACATTGTGCCACAGGACCAGGAAATTGTTGTGAACGTGGGCGATATGCTGCAGCGACTCACAAATAATTACCTGAAATCAACCACGCACCGCGTGGTGAACCCGCCGCGCGAAGAATGGCACAAACCAAGACTCAGCATACCTTTCTTTTTGCACCCTGTGTCGGAAATGGATCTGAGCTGTCTCTCTTCCTGTATAAGCGAGAGCAATCCACTGCAATACGAACCGATCACTGCAGGGGAATACCTGAACGAAAGACTGATGGAAATCGGACTAAAAAAATGATTTAACTTTTTAAATAATGCACATTATGAGCACAATGCTTTTATTTCTTGGAAGCCTCGGCGGGTCAGAAATGTTTCTGATTTTTGTGGTTGTCCTGCTGCTTTTCGGTGGCAAAAAGATTCCGGAACTGATGAGGGGACTTGGCAGGGGAATCAGAGAATTCAACAACGCCAAAGCTAATATTGAGACCGAAATCAAAGAGGGCATGCGCGAAGCAGACCAGCAAAAGAAAGCTGAGTAGGCTATTGCATGACCGTCGGGTGTTTGGAAACCTGAAGCCATTCGGTTTGCACAATCCCTGACTACAAATATAAATGCCTTTCCACAAAACAGAGAGACGGGAAAACTTCGTATTGCAAGCAGTTTTTCCCGTCTCTTTTCTTTGGCCCGTGCTTACTGCACCCTGTACCACTTTTGGGTTCTGGACAAACCGCTCCAGTGTTTTCCCTTTACATTGAGCACGTTGGGATTTCCGGCTTCCAGCCACATACTGCACTTATAGTAATCGCCCTTGTTGGGATCCAAGATACTGCCACCCTGGTAAAATCCGTCTTTGTAATATAGATTATCAACCAAGACCATACCCACCACCGGCTTGTTCTTTTTATCATCCCGACATTTGTCGCAAACAGTGTCAGCAGGTTTTAACAGTAGTCTCGTCACTTTTCCAAACAGTTTACCGCTTACTTCAAAAATCTCAACATAAGATTTGGCCTGTCCGGTTTCATCATCAATGGTTTTCCATGTACCGACCGGTGACTGTGCGGAACAAACCGACAAAAAAAGCAACAAAAAAGTAGGTAACGCAAAAAATTTCAACATTGGTAAAAAGTTTTTTTCTTGTGTGATAAAAAATTAATACGAATAATTCGGTGACGCAGTCTTTAAGCCGTCGAACGTCAGACTAAAAAGTATGATTTTGTCGGAAATTCCTGCAACTTAACTTCCACAATAAACTTTTTATATCATTGTTTTTCAATAGATTAAGACAATTAAACACCATCGAATGCCGATTATCATTCAAAGATAACAAACAGCGGCAATCACAGAAATCATAGTAGAAATCATTTATAAAATTTTTATTATCAAAAATGAAACCTTGGTCTCGAAAATGATGTTTAAAGGTGTTGTAAGTGGAATCGCCTCGGACTCTTGCTGTCAATAATTTTATTGTGGCATAGTTTTTGATGCCGAGTTCATATTACGACTGCATTTAATATAAATGGCATTACCAACTTCTCCGTTAAATGAAACAAACCTTACAACTTAAACAAACTACCAAATTATCGCCGCAGCAGATTCAGCTGATGAAGTTGCTGCAGATTCCTACCGCAACACTTGAGCAGCGCATCAAGGAGGAACTGGAATGCAATCCGGCGCTTGAGGAAGCAGAGGACGAGTTCAGCGAGGTGAAATTCGAGTACGAAGTCCCCGAAGATAAGGAAAGGAGAGACGACAATGTTGAGTCGGAATTTGACAATGCACTGGGCGAACCAACCGAATATCAGGATGACATTTTCCAGCGCATGGATGAAGAAATTTACCAGAATTACATGGATTATGATGAGCCCTCCTACAAGTACCACGGAGAATCATCGTATGGAATGGAGGAAGAGCCAAAAACGATTCCCATCGCATTGGAAAGTTCCTTTCACGAGTTTTTGGAAGAGCAGATTGGTTTGCTAAACCTTACTACAGATCGTGAGATTGCTGTTGCAAGACAAATCATCGGAAGCGTGGACGAGGATGGTTATCTGCGGAGAGACACGAAAGCCATCGTTGATGACCTCATGTTTGCACAGAATATTTTCAGTTCCGATGAGGAGGTGGAAGCCATATTGAAGAAGATTCAACGGCTTGATCCGGCAGGAGTTGCAGCTCGTGACCTTCGCGAGTGCCTACTTATACAATTAACGCAGAAAAGCGAGCAGTCTGACCTGAATACCTCTGAGCGAATCTCCATTCAGCACGCCATACAGATACTGCAGAATCATTTTGACGAATTTTCCAAAAAACACTATCCCAAGCTTCAGCGCTATCTGGGTATAAACGAAAAACAGCTCAAGAAAGCCATTGATGCCATTCTCAAGCTCAATCCGAAGCCTGCAAGCAGCCATATCGACTCGCACACAAGGGCAATGAACTACATCGTTCCGGATTTCATCATTTCCAACAGAGATGGCGTGCTTGACCTATCCCTGAACTCCAGGAATGCTCCTGACCTACGCATCAGCGAACAGTACAAGGACATGATCCGCGAATACAAAGTCAGCAAACAACATCAGAAAGTAAATAAAAACCAAAAAGAGGCTATTCTCTTTATAAAGCAGAAAATGGATTCTGCGAAGTGGTTCATAGATGCCATCAAGCAGCGGCATATTACGATGGAGAGCACCATGTATGCCATAATGCAATACCAGTATGAATATTTCCTCAGCGGTGATCAGAAAAAACTGAAACCGATGATCCTAAAGGATATCGCAGACATGACAGGTCTGGATATTTCAACAGTTTCCCGTGTCGCCAACAGCAAATTTGTGCAGACAGAATTCGGCACAAAGAGACTCAAGGACTTCTTTTCAGAATCTTTGCAGACAGACAGCGGCGAGGAAGTTTCTACGCTGGAGGTAAAGAAAATTCTTTCAGATTTCGTTTTGGGTGAAAGCAAAAAGAAACCTCACTCTGACGAAAAACTCAAAAGTATGCTTCAGGTGCAGGGTTACAATATCGCCCGCCGAACCGTGGCAAAATACAGGGAACAACTGAACATCCCAGTTGCCCGATTGAGAAAAGCACTTTAAACACAGATACAAAAAAGGGAAGCGAATCACATCACTTCCCTTTTCTTTTTTAGAGATCACCAAGTTGTGGCCTGATAATAATTTCCTCTACAACACCGGTTTTACTCAGCTGACTGGCAGCCCAAACCACATCAGCGATATCCGTTGCCGGCATCAGCCTTTCCTCCGGCAGATCTACTCCCGCCCAGGAGTCAGACCATGTTGCACCGGGCAAAAGAGAAGTTACCTTGATTCCTTCGTTTTTGAGTTCTTCTCGCAGGCTTTTGGAAAAACCCAGCAGCGCAAATTTAGAAACGCTGTATGAACCGCCGTTGGGATAAGCCAATATACTTGCTACCGAGCACATGTTGAAAATATGTCCTGTGCCTGCTGCGCGCATGCCCGGCAATATTGCACGGCTCAGATAATAGGCGCTGTAAAGGTTGGTTTCCACAAGTTGCTCCAGCACGCCGTCAGCCTCAGAACAAATAGAGCCGCCGATGTATGTTCCGGCGTTGTTGACCAGTATATCCACATCTCCGAATGCAGATTGTACTGCAGCTGCGAACGCTTTGGCTTCTGCTGATTTTTTTAAATCGGCCTGAAAAACAAGCACCTGGCAGCCGCTGAAGTCGGCTCTTAATTCCTGTTCAAATTTTTGCAGATCTTCAAGGGTGCGGCCACAGACAGCGATATTGTAACCACCTTCGGCAAATCTACGGGCAATTGCCCTTCCCAGCCCTTTGGCCCCACCACTGACTACTATGGTCTTTCTCATATACTGTTTTGAGGATGAACGATTAAGTTGACAAAAAGTTCTTTCTAAATTCCCGGGACTTTCGATTTGATAATCCCAAAAAACCGTACTTTTGGAATTATTTTGCAAAAATATGGAAATCAACCCACTTTACCATTTCGGCAGGTATCTGATGATGCTTAAGCAGGTTTTTTCGAAGCCTGAAAAGATCTGGATGTACCGAAATGAAACCTTCAGACAGATGCACGACATCGGCATCGGATCACTCGTCATTATCGCCTTGATCTCGGTTTTTATCGGTGCTGTAATCGCCATACAATTTGCGTATCAGTTGAGCAGTGGAATGGTACCCGACTATTACATCGGTTACATCGTAAGGGACATCAGCATCATAGAACTTGCCCCCACCATATCGGCGCTGGTGCTGGCCGGAAAAGTTGGTTCAAATATGGCAGCAGAACTGGGCGGGATGAGACAGAAAGAGCACATTGACGCAATGGAGATTATGGGTGTCAATACACATGCTTTTCTCATATTGCCGAAAATCATCGCTGCATTTATCATGATTCCTATTCTGGTCATTTGTGCTGCGGCTGTTAGTATGGTGGGTGGTTATCTCGCAAGTGTTCCGACAGGTATTCTCGCTGATGCAGAATACGTTCGGGGACTACGCTCTTTTTTCATGCCTTTCAATGTCACCATGATGCTGGTAAAAGCATGCGTTTTCTCCTTCATCATCACAACCATATCCTGTTACCAGGGGTACTATGTCAAAGGCGGGAGCATCGAACTTGGCGCTGCAAGCACAAGGGCGGTGGTTTACAGCGACATTTTTATCCTGTTCGCTGATCTCATTCTTGCGCTGATTCTGACAACATAATTTATTTTGATTTGTTACAAATAGTCAAAAAATCAGGCGGGTTTGGTCATCATGCTTTGAAACAAACTTTAACATTTGTTACCTTTGTGCCCGAATAGATTTCCGGCTGCAGTTTTGCACAGCCGTTTTGACGAGAAAGCTATTTTGATCTATCTTTAAACTATAACTATGAATTGGTTTACAGCATTTTTAAAATCTTCGATTGGCCGAAAAGTAGTCATGGGATTGACCGGGATTTTCCTCATTGTCTTTCTGGTTGTTCACTGCGGTGTCAATGCATGCATTTTCGTCAACGACAACGGCGAAACCTTTAACAAGGCTGCCCATTTTATGGGTTCGAACTTTTTTATTCGGGTTGCGGAAATCGGTCTTTTTGCCGGAATCCTGTTGCACATCGTTCAGGGTCTTTTGCTTTGGGCAGATAAAAGCAAGCGCCGCCCTGTTGGCTACAACAAAACGGCAGGAAGTGTCACCAGTACCTGGTATTCTCGCTCTATGGGACTGCTGGGAACACTTATTTTGCTTTTCCTCATTCTACACCTAAAACATTTCTGGGTACCTTCAAGAATTACAGGCCTCGGGGAAGTAATGTATGAACAGGAGAAAGTTCTTAACCTGTATAGCGAAATGAAACGGGTGTTTTCAGAGCTCTGGGTGGTTGTTGTATACGTACTGGGCGTCATTTCCCTAGGCTACCACCTGATGCACGGGTTTCAGAGTGCTTTCCAGAGTCTGGGCTGGAACCATCCCAAATATACCCCACTGATCAAAAGTCTGGGCTTTGGATTTTCAATACTTGTTCCGTTGATTTTCGCAGCAATGCCGCTTCTGATGTATCTGGAAATCATCAACTAGTTAGCGTACTATTTTAGTATTTAATATTATTTACCAAAAAATAAAGCGCTGAACAGGCGCACCTTAAAACTGGAGGGCCTTTAACATGTTAAATAGTAAAATACCTGCCGGTCCGATGAACGAAAAATGGACCAATTACAAAGGTTCAGTAAAGTTGGTTAATCCGGCAAATAAGAGGAAACTGGAAGTCATTGTCGTTGGTACCGGTCTTGCCGGTGCTTCCGCAGCTGCCTCTCTCGGTGAGATGGGCTATAAAGTGAAGGCGTTTTGCTTTCAGGACAGTCCGAGACGTGCGCATTCCATTGCTGCACAGGGCGGTATCAACGCTGCCAAAAACTACCAGAACGATGGCGATAGCGTACACCGTCTTTTCTATGACACCGTGAAAGGTGGTGATTACCGCGCCCGAGAGGCCAATGTACACCGTCTTGCGGAAGTATCTACCAGCATTATTGACCAGTGTGTCGCTCAGGGTGTCCCTTTGGCACGCGAGTACGGTGGACTGCTCAGCAACCGCTCATTCGGTGGGACACAGGTACAGCGTACCTTTTATGCAGCAGGACAGACCGGACAGCAATTGTTGATTGGTGCCTATCAGGCACTCGAGCGTCAGGTTGCACTCGGCAATGTGGAAATGTTTTCTCGTCATGAAATGCTTGATGTCGTCACCATCGAAGGCAAATCACGCGGTATCATCGCAAGGGACCTAATCAGTGGTAAATTGGAGCGTCACTTTGGTCACGCAGTGTTGTTGTGTACCGGTGGCTACGGAAATGTATTTTACCTGTCCACCAACGCCATGGGCAGCAATGTTACAGCGGCATGGAAAGCCCACCGTAAGGGTGCATATTTCGGCAACCCTTGTTTTACACAGATCCACCCAACTTGCATTCCGGTAAGTGGAGACCACCAGTCGAAGTTGACACTGATGTCAGAATCACTCAGAAACGACGGACGTATTTGGGTGCCAAAAATGCAGAATGATCCACGACCGGCAAATCAGATTCCGGAAGAGGAGCGTGATTACTATCTTGAAAGACGTTATCCGGCTTTCGGCAACCTGGTACCACGAGACGTTGCTTCGCGCGCTGCAAAAGAGCGTTGTGATGCCGGCTATGGTGTGGGCGCTTCAAAAATGGCAGTTTACCTAGACTATGCGTCAGCAATTGAACGCTACGGAAAAACGGAGGCCAACAAAAGAGGTCTGCACAATGCTGATAAAGAAACCATCATCACCCTGGGAAAAGGAGTGGTGGCAGAGAAATACGGTAACCTCTTCGAGATGTATGAAAAAATTACCGGTGAAAATCCTTACGAGGTGCCAATGAGAATTTATCCTGCCGTGCATTACACAATGGGTGGCCTTTGGGTAGATTACGAACTCATGACTACCATTCCGGGACTATACTGTCTGGGTGAGGCAAATTTCTCAGATCATGGAGCCAATCGTCTTGGTGCTTCAGCCCTAATGCAGGGACTTGCTGATGGTTATTTCGTTATTCCTTATACCATCGGAAATTATCTTGCCGATGAAATCAGAACCAACTCCATCCCTACCGATCATCCTGCATTCATGGAAGCGGAAGCTGCTGCACAAGCCACAATTGACCGTTTGATGAACATCAAGGGTAGCAAGTCAGTGGATTATTTCCACAAAAGACTGGGGAAAATCATGTGGGACAAATGCGGAATGGCCAGAAATGAAGAAGGCTTGAAGCAAGCCATCGCCGAAATCCGCCAGTTGCAGCAGGAGTTCTGGTCTGACGTGCGAATTCCTGGTGATGCCAACGGACTAAATCCTGAGCTGGAAAAAGCAGGTAGAGTAGCCGATTTTCTAGAATTGGGTGAACTCATGTGTGTAGATGCTCTGAACAGAAACGAGTCCTGCGGGGGTCATTTCAGGGAAGAAAGCCAGACACCGGACGGTGAGGCAGAACGCAATGACGAAGACTATGCCTATGTCGCAGCCTGGGAGTACAAGGGCAACAACCAATATGATTTGCACAAGGAGCCACTGACATTTGAAGTGGCGAAGCCTTCAAAAAGGAATTATGCATAATTTCCTCTGAGGCGAGAAAACAAATATCAATAACTTCAATTGAAATATGATTATGTCAGGAGATATGAAATTAACGCTGAAAGTCTGGCGTCAGAAAAATAGCAGTGCAAAAGGGGCATTCGAAACATACCAAGTAGACGGCATCTCAAAGGATATGTCTTTCCTGGAGATGTTTGATGTACTCAACGAAAGATTAATAAGCGAAGGTAAAGAGCCGATTGCATTTGATCACGACTGCCGAGAAGGAATCTGTGGTATGTGCTCCATGTATATCAATGGTCGCGCACACGGACCATGGAAAGGCACCACAACCTGTCAGCTGCACATGCGTGCCTTCAATGATGGCGATACCATTGTAGTTGAGCCATGGCGCTCGGTTGCTTTTCCGGTAGTAAAAGACCTCGTGGTAAACCGTAGTGCGTTCGACCGCATCATTCAGGCAGGAGGTTACATTTCCGTTAATACAGGAAATGCTGTCGATGCCAATTCTATCCTTATTGACAAACCGGATGCAGACAAAGCTTTTGCCGCAGCGGCATGTATAGGCTGCGGAGCCTGCGTAGCGGCTTGCCCGAATGCATCAGCGATGTTGTTTACCTCTGCAAAGGTTTCTCACCTGGCCTTGTTGCCACAGGGTGATCCGGAGAGAAAAACAAGGGTGAACAATATGGTTCGTCAAATGGACATAGAAGGATTCGGAATGTGCTCCAACACCGGGGCCTGCGAAGCAGAATGTCCTAAGGAAATTTCTCTTGAGAACATAGCAAGAATGAACAGAGAATACGTCTCCTCAGTATTTGCAGGATAATAATACTGAACGCACAAAACAAACAAAAAAGGCATGGGATCAACACCTCATGCCTTTTTTATTTCCATTCCTAATTTGCTTTGATCAGCTTCATAGGAGCGCTCCATTTTTCGCCGGAGCGGATGCTCAAGAAGTATAGTCCCTGTGGCAAATCTTCTGCAATCAGCATATTGGCAGTGGAGTAATTCAGGTTTCGGCGCATAACCACCTGTCCCTGCCCATTTACCATGACCAATTCGCCTTTTGAGTCGACCATATCATAGGTAATAGTGAATCCGTTGCTGAACGGATTAGGGGCCACCGCCATTTTGATGTTTTCATCGATATAATTGCTCACGGCAACCATTCCCTCCTGGATTTCAAAGACATCTATTGCAGCCTTGACGATATTGCCAGGATTTTCATCTACAGCTTTAAAACTCACTTTCATGTTTTTTGTGAGGGGCAGCAGGCCTTTTAACGGAATGGACACTTTGTTCCATTTGTTTGCTTTCGTTCCACTCACCAGATGTATGGTTTTGGTGTTCAGACCATTGTCCAAAATAACCGTCATAGAATCGTTAAAGATGGTTCCGTTGCCTCCGCCATTGAAGAACCACTCGTCAAAACGCAGAATTGGGCTTGTGTAGGTTGTCAAATCCATCTGCGGTGAATTCATCAGCACATAGCCATCATCCACATCCGAACCTCCGGGCTGACCGGGCTGGTTTCCGGTGACATAGCACTCGTTACCTATGTCATTTGGATTGTCGACTCCCGGGGTTGCAGGGTTACCCTGGTAAGATGTGGCAACTGGCACACCCATTTCCCAATAACCTGAGGTGGCAGTAGCCGAACCTGTCCAATCATAACGCAACTGGGCAACGAAGTCGTCTTTATATCCTTTTTTCAAGGTAATGATTGCATTGTCAGTTCCTGTGAATGACCGACCTGAAATCGCATTGATGGCATAACCCCACTTTCCGGCGAATATGTTGAAGGTATCTGGAAACGAGACAAAACCGGCAATTCCATTGGCATCACAGCCGGCAGATAGTTCCTGCTGTTTGCTTTTTACGGTAACCTTTGCGCCTTCTATAGGATTATTGTTTTCATCAATGACCTTGACGGAAAGACTGAAAACGTTCAGTGGCTCCAGTTCGATGTCAAGCACGGTTACTTCTGCCCTAGTCATCTTAACAGAAAATACTGCTGATTTATAACCAGCTTTGGATACGTTGACCGTGATGGTGCCATCATTGGCGACACCTGTTTTATACACACCGCTGAGGTTGCTTATGGCATCAGCAGTGGATACATCTGTAATCTGGATTTTTGCACCATTAATAAAAGCCTTGCTGACTTTATCCTTGACAGTGCCTTCCAGGTAGCAGGCCCTTTTGTAGCTTGGAGCAACGATGAATAGACCCTCATCGATGTTGGAAATAATCAAATTGCCTGATGGCAAGTAAGGATATACTCCCCAGGCACCGCTAAAGGGGTCATTGATGTCAATCGGAGGACCGTAAGTATCATAGTGTGCCACTTCCACGAGATTATCAGGACGGTGAACATCATGGATGGTTACACCTTCTGTGTAATAGGAACTTACTGCGTACTCATTGATAATGTGTGTAT
>CANHEE010000032.1 GCA_947459655.1 Lewinellaceae bacterium | reverse complement strand
TGACCATAAAATCGCACTTCTTGTCGTTTGTATGTTTTATCTTTGAATTAAATTAAAAAATGGCATTATGAAAAATATCGGTGTGTTTACATCCGGGGGTGATTCACCTGGAATGAATGCCTGTATCAGAGCGGTGGTACGCACTAGCATCAGCATGGGTTTTCAGGTCTTTGGAATCCGCGATGGTTACGAGGGGATGATTGACGACGACATTATTGCGATGGATAGCAAATCAGTCTCCAACATCATGCAGCTCGGGGGCACGATTCTTCGAACCGCCAGAAGCGAACGATTCATGACCGCTGAAGGCAGAAAACTGGCGTACGGTAATCTAAAAAAACGCGAAATTGATGCCCTGGTCGCCATCGGAGGAAACGGCACTTTTACCGGAGCGAAGATCTTTATGCAGGAATTTCCGGATATCAGAATCGTTGGGACACCCGGTACCATAGACAATGATCTCTACGGAACCGATTTTACCATCGGATTTGATACCGCCGTCAATACTGCCATGAATGCCATCGACAACATCAAGGATACCGCAAATGCCCACAACAGGCTATTTTTTGTGGAAGTTATGGGTCGCGATGCCGGTTTTATCGCCATGCGTACCGGAATCGCCACAGGTGCTGAAGCGATACTGGTGCCTGAAACGCCCACCGACATGCAGAAATTAATCGATATCCTTGACAAAAGACGGAAACACAACAAGAGCTCCAGCGCCATTGTAGTAGTCGCCGAAGGTGATGAGGTCGGAGGTGCCATTGAGGCCGCAGCGGAGGCCAAAAAAGCACTTCCGGGCTACGATATCCGCGTAACGATTCTCGGACATATACAGCGGGGCGGCAGACCAACATGCAGTGATAGGGTACTGGCCACCCGTCTCGGACTGGAGGCCGTCCGCGCACTTGCCGATGGTAAGAAAGGGGTTATGCTGGGCATTATTCACAAAGACATTTCATACACTCCTTTTGAAAAGGCCATTAAATACAACCAGCGAATCAATCCGCTAATACTTGAGATGGTGGATATTTTGTCCTAATTTCCGAAAACTGAAAACAAAATTGCCACGGCGCAACCGTACATCAATCAACCCTCAGCTCTTTTTCAGTAACTGAAAAAATAAAATAATTGTACCTTTGCGCAGATGTCTCCGACAATTTATAACGCACTTCTCAAGGCAAAAGAAAACAGCAGTAAGAAAATGGCCGTGCTGATTGACCCCGACCGGATCAAGCAGCATAGCATAGACCATGTACTGGAACTGGCCAAAACAGCTAATGTAGATTATTTTTTTCTCGGAGGAAGTCTGGTAGTGAGTGATATGATGTCAGCCTGTATCCAGTCCATTCGTTCACAAACCGATATTCCCGTCATCCTGTTTCCGGGCGACATCAGTCAGATTAACCACAACGCTGATGCATTGCTATTTCTGTCGCTGATTTCCGGCAGAAATCCTGATTTACTCATCGGCAAACACATCGTGGCTGCACCATTGCTGAAGGAGTCTCCACTTGAAGTCATTTCAACAGGCTACATGCTGTTTGACGGGGGCAACATCACGACGGCGATTTACATGAGCGGCAGCCTGCCCATACCGGTTTCAAAAGTGGATATAGCCGTCTGCACGGCTATGGCAGGTGAAATGCTGGGACTCAAACTAATCTACATGGACGCGGGAAGCGGCGCACAGCAGCCCATACCCGAGGGTCTGATCAGCGCAGTAAGCAAAAAAATTGATGTGCCGCTGATTGTCGGCGGAGGAATCCGCACGCCTGAAAAGGCATTGGCCAATGTTCAGGCTGGTGCGGATATTATTGTCGTGGGCAATGCCTTTGAAAAAGACCCTACCCTGATGATCGAAATCTCAGACGCAGTGCACTCAATGGCACGCGTTTAAAGTTCGTAATTGGGACGAAGCTCACCCTGAGGATCTTCCGCCTCATAGAATTTCGCAATGATTTTCACCACATCTTCCGGATCATCAGTAATGTGGAAAATATTCAGGTCTTCGAGGTGAATGGTATTGTACTCTTCACCCATAATCTGCCTCAACCATTCCCTCATACCACTCCAGAAATGCGTTCCGATCAAAATAATGGGCACCGGAGATATTTTTTTCGTCTGAATAAGTGTCAAAACCTCAAAAAGTTCGTCCAGGGTTCCAAATCCTCCCGGCATCACCACAAAACCCTGCGCATACTTTACAAACATCACTTTCCTAACGAAAAAGTAATCGTAGTCAAGATTTTTATCCGGGTCTATGTACGGATTGTGGTTTTGCTCGAACGGCAATTTGATGTTGAGACCTACAGATGTGCCTCCTTGCAAGGCTGCGCCCCTGTTTCCGGCTTCCATGATACCCGGTCCACCGCCCGTAATGATTCCGTATCCTTCTTCGGTAAGCCTGCTGGCAATTTTCACCGCAAGTTTGTAATAGGTATTGTCCGGCTTCAAACGGGCCGAACCAAAAATCGAAATACAGGGACCGATTGAATTCAGCTTTTCAAATCCCTCTACAAATTCAGCGACCACCTTAAACATTGTCCACGCATTTTCGCCGCGAAGACGGGTCCATTGTTTCATTCTGCGTGCAGGAGCATTGCCTGCGCTTTCACTTTTTTCTCCCATATCAAATCAAATTTAAAATCGCAAAAAAAAGCCCGTCCGGACAAACCATTGTGCGGACAGGCATTGCAAGATACGCCGTAATAACGTATCTTACAAGATAAGTTATAAATAAATCAACTGAAAACTGAATTCCTTTGTCTCGGATATTCCTTTGCAATAAAATCCTGCAAGGCTTCCAAATCCTCGTATGTATTGAATAATTTCCTCAGCAATGATGTTGTATCCGTATTTTCATTGCGAGTATCCAGTCTAAGTACCAGATTTTGTACATCTTCCGCTGTAATGGTTGAACCCTGTGATAAAATCAACAGACGCTCCACTACGTTTCTGAGTTCGCGAATGTTTCCGTTCCAGTTCCTGTTTTGCAGCAGGGCCATTGCATCGGCGTTCATTCCTTTGCCAGCGGTTCCAAATTCTTCTGTGAATTTGTTCATAAAATGGTGAACCAGGTGTGGAATGTCATCTCTTCTCTGGTTCAGAGCCGGCACATTTATTTCAATCACGTTCAGACGATACAACAAGTCCTCACGAAATCTGCCCATGGCGATTTCTTCATTCAAATCTTTATTGGTAGCCGCAATAACCCTTACATCGACTGAAATATCACGGTTGTCACCGATACGGGTGACCTTTTTATTCTCCAGTGCGCGAAGCATTTTTGCCTGAGCAGCCAAACTCATGTCCCCAATTTCATCCAGGAAGAGCGTGCCTCCATTGGCCTGCTCAAATTTTCCCGCTGCATCTTTAATGGCGCCGGTGAACGAACCCTTGATGTGTCCGAACAACTCACTCTCAATAAGTTCCGATGGAATCGCAGCACAGTTCACTTCAACCAGCGGCTGCTGATTTCTGTTGCTTTTTTCGTGCAGCCACCTTGCCACCAGTTCCTTTCCTGAACCATTGGGGCCGGTTATCAATACTCTGGCATCAGAGCCGGCTACGCGATCAATCATGTCGCGAACGAGCTGAATACCTCTCGAATTGCCTATAATTTCCTGCACCTTAGATTTGGCAATCTTGACCTTTAAATTTTTGGTCTCGGTTACAAGAGTAGAACGATCCAGCGCATTTTTGACCGTAATCAGCAAGCGATTGAGATCAAGAGGCTTTTGGATAAAATCAAAAGCTCCTTTTTTTACCGTTACAACTGCCTCATTGATGTCGCCATGTCCAGAGATCATGATGACAGGCATATCAGGTTGAATCTCGAGTAGGCGTTCAAGTGCAGAAATACCATCCAGCTGCGGCATTTTAATGTCCATGAAAACGACATCAAATTTCCTTTGCTTCAGTCGCGCGATGGCATCCATGCCATCAACGGCCTCATGAACCTCGTACTTGTGTTCCTCCAGAATTTCCCTGAGGACACGACGGATAGGAGCGTCATCATCTACTACTAAAATTTTTGCTGCCATAGGTTGATTGATCGAAAGGGTTTGAACGGTGAACTGATGTATATTAATTGTTGGTTTTTGGCATACGAAAGCGTCCTTCTCATCAAGAACAACTCATATTAGGAAAAAAAATACTTCAACAATTACGCCAAAACTCAGATTGTGTTACAAATTCACATATAAAAATATTTAAACTCAAAAAAAACGTCCGGAAATGCATTACACACTTCCGGACGTTTTTTCTCTGTTTTGTATTTATTACGCTTCGGTCGGTACCGGTTCGTCTTCAGTATTCTTTTGTGCTTCAGATGGTCTCGGACCAATCAGCTTGATGAGATCGGATTTTACGATGACTTCTTTTTCGAGCAGCGTCTGCGCAAGTAGTTCAAGCTCACGGCGGTGTTCTGTCAGCAGTGCTTTCGCGCGCTGGTACTGTCCTTCTATCATTGTTCGAACTTCATCGTCTATCAGCTTGGCTGTTTCGTCAGAGTATGGTCGCTGGAACTGGTCCTGCGAAAGCCGGTAAAACGATACATTTCCTACCTTTTCACTCATTCCGTAAACAGAAATCATGCTATAGGCCATTGAAGTGACCTGATCAAGGTCGTTCTGGGCTCCCGTTGATATCATGTTAAAAACAATATCCTCTGCCGCCCGGCCAGCCAGTGCCATACACATTCTGTCCAGCATCTGCTCCGTTCTTACGATGTACTCATCTTTGGGCTGGTATTGGGCATATCCCAATGCACCGACTGTTCTTGGAACAATAGTCACCTTGACAAGTGGCATGGCATATGGCAGGAACCAGCCTGAAATGGCGTGTCCCGCCTCATGATAGGCAATTACTTTCTTTTCCTCTGGAGAAATGACGTTAGAGCGCTTTTCCAGTCCGGCGATAACTTTATCCATCGCATAGTTGAAGTCATCCATGCCTATTTCACTCTTATCTTTTCTGGCTGCAATCAGTGCTGCCTCATTACAGATATTTGCGATATCTGCTCCGGCAAAACCTGGCGTCATTTCAGCCAGTATAGCCGCATCAACATCTTCGCTGATTTTTATGCTCTTCAGGTGAACTTTGAAAATCTGCTCGCGGCCAATAAGGTCGGGCAATCCCAGACCAATCTGGCGGTCAAATCTTCCCGGACGCATCAGCGCACTGTCCAGAATATCTGAGCGGTTGGTTGCAGCCATCAGGATAACACCTTTGTCTGTAGAGAATCCATCCATCTCTACAAGAAGCTGGTTGAGGGTATTTTCGCGCTCATCGTTTCCGCCCTGCATGGCACCGCGGCCACGGGCACGACCAATGGCATCTATTTCATCGATAAATACAATGCAAGGCGCTTTTTCTCTGGCCTGACGGAACAAATCGCGTACCCTTGATGCACCTACCCCGACAAACATTTCCACAAAATCGGATCCCGAAAGGGAAAAGAAAGGTACGTTTGCTTCACCCGCAACCGCTTTGGCAAGGAGGGTCTTTCCGGTACCCGGAGGACCAACCAGCAAAACACCTTTTGGTATTTTGCCACCCAATGCAGTGTATTTTGAAGGGTGTTTCAGGAAGTCTACTACCTCCATCACTTCGTCTTTTGCCTCATCCAACCCTGCCACATCCTTAAAGGTCACCTTAACCTTGGTGTTTTCGTCAAAAAGTGCTGCCTTGGATTTGCCAATATTGAACAATTGCCCTCCCGGACCACCTGCGCCACCGCCCATCCTTCGCATGATGACAATCCAAATGACCGCAATGATTAGGATAGGAAGCAATAGATTCCAGATGGTACTAAACCAGTCGTGACGCTCTTCATAACTGGCATAAAGTTTCGACGCACCGGGTTGCTGCTCGCTTACTTTTTTATTCAGATCGTTTAGGATTCCGTTGAAAGCATCTACCGAAGGGATATGGTAAATATATTGCGGATTGCCTGAGCCAAAACTGTTTCCCTTGTTGAATTTCTTGTAACGCTCATCGCTCAAACGATCCTTTTTGATATATACATAGGCATCGCTCTTGTTGACGACTTCTACTTTTTCGACATCACCGCGAAGCACCATCTCCTCAAATTGCTGTTGATTGATGTTCTCATCCGTCATCATGGCAACTGAAAACAGATTCAACCCTATCAGAAACAAGGCGATGATACCATAGATCCAGTAAGAACCGAACCGAGGTGTTTTACTTTTTTTATTTTCTTCCATGTGGTTTATACAAACAACCGGCGTAAAGACCGGCTATAAATGTTATTGTGATTTTGGTTTTAAGATAAACTGCTGACGCTCTAAAAGTCGGATGAAATGCGTAAATATTGCACACCCGAACAAACTACCTATTATATATCGGGGTAATTGGTAATATCTGCATCACTCCAGAGGGTCTCGAGATCATAGAAGGCTCTTGTCTCCGGGTGAAAAATGTGCACCACAACATCAAAATAGTCCACCAGGACCCAGATGCTGTTGTTACCACCCTCCAGATGACCCGGACGACGACCTGTCAAATCTCTCACTTTGCTGCGCACCCGATCGGCAATGGCTCTTACCTGAACGATAGAATCACCCTCACAGATGATAAAAAAATCAGTCGGACGCTCTTTTAATTTGCGGAGGTCCAATTTTACGATATTTTTGCCTTTAACATCCTGGATGGCATCAACAATCAGGTCATTCATGGCTTCGGTTGTCCAGTTGATCTGTGATGTTGCCTGTACTTTGGTAGAACTCAAATTTAAGTTGTATTTTAAATGAAAATAATAGTGAATAAATCACCTCAGATGTGCCTTAAAAGCGCAAAAATATAAAAAAATTATCACTTGGACAACCTGAATACTGCGCAATTTATCGGAACAGTCAGACTGGACTTCGACACTCTTCCCTCTACCAACACTTTTGCTGCTGAATTGTTGTCAGAGCAAAAGACTCCAGAGGGAACCATCATCGTCGCAAAACACCAGTCCGCCGGCCGCGGGCAACTTTCAAAATCCTGGGAATCCGAAAAGGGCAAAAACATTACGATTTCCATTATTCTATACCCCACCTTTCTTTCTCCATCAGAACATACCTTGTTAAACCAGACAATCGCTCTCGGGGTTCACGATTTCATATCCTCTTTTGTTAAGAAATACATAAGCATCAAATGGCCCAACGACATCATGGCCGGCGAAAACAAAATTGCGGGACTGCTGCTGCAAAACAGTTTACAGGGCGAGCAAATACAGCATTCTGTGGCAGGCATCGGAATCAACATCAACCAGACAGTGTTTCATTCGGCCGAACGGCCTACTTCAGCAGCGCTGGAAACAGGACAATTTTTCAATGTTGAGGAATTGATTCCCAGACTTTGCCACTTTCTGGAGGCTCGTTACACAAGGCTACGCGACAGACATTATGCTCAAATCAATGCTGACTACCACAATTTGCTGTATCGTAGGGGGGAATGGAAGCAGTATTGCGCTACCGTAGACGGACAGAATTTTACAGCAAAATTACTTGGCATTACCACTGAGGGCAAATTAAAACTGGAAACCGCTGAAGGAGTACTGCACTACAATCTACATGAAATCAGGTTTATTTGATTGCCGCTGATCAGTGCTGAAGTTTGAAATCAAAATTGGTCCTGACAAGTTGTTTCCGTACAAGCATACTCTAGCGGCACAATTTTATTTTACGAAAAAGCAAAAAACAAAACAATCTCATAATGTTCGGACGCAAAAGTGCGCTGAAACAAGTCTAAAACACCTGTTTTTTGAAAAAAACACCTGAAATGCACAAAAAAATCAAAAATAATTTCCCTTTTTTCAAAAAAATATTATTTGGCATTTGGTATAAAAATAAAAGTTTCTACCTTTGTGGCGATTTTCTGAGAAGGATTAAAATTTTGTAAGCGAACGATATGTTTTTGAACGTCAAATTTTCCCATATAATAGCTGTTGTCTGCATGATGAGCCTGTCTTTTACAGCAGCAGCGCAACATCACGGCGAATCGCACAACGACCACGGCACTCCGACAGAGCAACATCAGACGGAAGCCGGACAGGTTGAGCAGCAGCACAGCGATAGCACTGCAGGTCATGTGGTGGCGGAAGAACACGGCGCGCAGCACGAGGAGTCTGAAAGTGAATTGGTGAATGGAAAATACGACCCGAAACCAATGATTTTCGAACATATTGGAAATGCCAACGAATTTCACCTGTGGGGACATACTGCCATACCACTTCCTTGTCTGCTTTGGTCTAAGGAAGACGGATTGACAACCTGCCTTTCATCAAAATTTGAGCATGGACACAAAGCCTTCAACAGATACGTATTACACAATGGAGTAGTCAAACGCGTTGTTGATCCTTCGTTTCCCACCGGAGAAGTTTCCATCGGACACATCACCACTACTGAAGTGGAGAAGGCAGAGGTAGACTCACTTGAACATGAGGGTAAAATGTACGCCATCGAAAAAGCAAGCAAAATTGGCGCATTCACTTCATGGTACGATTTCTCAATTTCCAAGAATGTCTTCACCATGCTTCTGGTTGGACTATTGCTTTGTCTGATCTTCTTCTCTGTTGCAAAAGCATATGCCAGAGGCAAAGACAAAGCGCCAAGAGGTTTGCAGGGATTTATTGAGCCAATTCTTGTTTTTCTGGATAGTGAAGTTATTCAACCTATGCTAGGTGACAGAAGCACAAAATTTGCGCCTTACATATATGTGGTATTTTTCTTCATACTTTTCAACAACCTTATCGGTTTGATTCCGATTTTCCCAGGTGGTTCAAACGTAACTGGAAATATTTCTACTACAATGGTATTGGCGCTCTTTACATTCTTACTGACAAATCTGAATGGTAACCGCGAGTATTGGGGGCACATCTTCAATATGCCGGGAGTACCCGCAGTATTGAAACTGCTCATCACTCCGGTCGAGATTATTGGTGTTTTCACCAAGCCCATCTCGCTGATGATACGACTATTTGCCAATATCACAGCAGGTCACATCATTATCCTCAACCTTGTATCACTGATATTTGTTTTCGGTAAGGCAGGACAGAGCATAGCGGGTGCGGGTGCAGGTATTGCACTTGCCGTTCCGTTCACCCTCTTCATGAACGTGATTGAACTTGTGGTGGCGCTGATTCAGGCATTTATTTTCTCAATTCTGACGGCATCTTACATTGGTGCGGCAACAGAATCGCACCATCACGCAGAAGATGGCCACCACTAATGGAGGCAGAAAGCCGGTGAGAAGCAGTAAAAAAAGATTATTCATTTTTTAAATTATACAATTATGTACGGAGCAATTGGTGCAGGTTTAGCTGCAATCGGTGCAGGTATCGGAATCGGACAAATTGGTGGACACGCAATGGACGCTATCGCTCGCCAGCCTGAGGCAGTGGGTGATATTCGTAACAACATGCTAATCGTAGCAGCGTTTGTTGAGGCGGTTGCCCTTTTTGCCTGCGTTATCGCGTTGCTGTAATCACACAACGCCTTGCAAAAAACATTTCCTGAGTACGCAACGGTTGGTTGCGGCTCGGGAATTTTTTCGAAATAATCCAAATTGAATTACAGCACATTTGCTGTTTTTGAAACCCACAATATTTACTGAAGTATGTTATTTCTAGTTGAATTCTCAGTTATCAAACCGGACCCGGGTTTAATTTTCTGGACCGTAATCATATTTGCAACGCTTTGGTTTTTCCTTGGAAAATTTGCTTTCAAACCGATTGCACAGGCTTTGAAGGACCGTAGTGATTCAATTGACCAGGCTCTGAAGCAGGCAGAACAGGCACGTGCTGAAATGGCAAACCTGAAAGCTGAAAACGAGAAAATTCTACAGCAGGCTCGCGAAGAGCGCGCGGTCATGTTAAAAGATGCAAAGGACATGGCCAATGGTATCGTTGCTGAAGCCAAGGAAAAGGCAAAGGAAGAAGCTGGTCGTCTGGTGGATGCCGCTAAAATGGATATCGAAAATATGCAGAAGGCTGCCATGACCCAGGTTAAGAATGAAGTCGGCTCTATGGCAATTCTGATCGCCGAAAAAGTGATTCGCAAGGAATTGTCAAAAGACAGTGCGCAAGTTGATTTCGCCAATACGTTGGTGAATGAGATGAAAATGAATTAAACATTCTTGTTCGGACACATTTTAAGGAGACCATCTAAAGACGGCTTCGCTAAACGTCCAAAACTGTAAAAAAAACCTATGTCTGCTACCAAATTAGCATCGAGATACGCCAAATCACTAATTGATTTGGCAACAGAACAGGGACACCTGGACGCCGTTCAGGGAGATATGTTGGTATTTCAGGAGGCTTGTAAGAACAATGACCTGAAAATGCTGCTCAAAAGTCCGATTGTCAATGTTCACAAAAAACAGGAGATCATTTTGGCCATTTTTGGCGACAAGTTCAACAAAATCACCATCGCATTCCTGAACCTGATCTGCGCAAAAAGCAGGGAAGAATACCTTCCGGAAATAGCAGTGGAGTTTATGAACCTTTATCGTTCCATGAATGGAATTTCAACGGTAAAAATTACTACCGCTGCGGCACTCAATGATGCTGCCATCGAGGCAATAAGGGCAAAACTAATTGACAGTAAGGTTGTTTCTTCCAAACTGGAAGTTTCAACTGCGGTGAATCCAGAGCTGATTGGTGGATTTGTTCTTGAATTCGACGGCAACCAGTATGATGCCAGTGTTTCACGGCAGTTGTACATGCTACAGGATCGCTTTGATGACAATGAGTATGTCAGTAAAATTGTTGCAAAATAAACACCTTAGCTGTGTTGAATAAATGAGTTGACAAACGTAATTATTTCATATTAAACGCTTTCAGAACTCAAAAACTGAAAGAGACAAAAATAACAACATCATGGTAGGGGTAAAACCGGAAGAAATATCAGCGATATTAAAACAGCAGTTGGCAGGCCACTCTACAGCTGCAGAACTAGAGGAAGTAGGTACCGTTCTCCAGGCAGGTGATGGTATCGCACGCGTTTATGGTTTGACCAAAGCACAATCCGGTGAGTTGGTTGAATTTGAAAACGGTATCCAGGCAATTGTATTGAACCTTGAGGAAGACAACGTCGGGGTGGTAATGCTCGGTGCTTCAGGCCAAATCAAGGAGGGCTCCAAAGTGCGCCGTACAGGTCGTATCGCTTCCATTCAGGTTGGCGAAGGACTTGTTGGCCGCGTTGTAAATGCATTGGGTCAACCAATTGATGGTAAAGGTCCTGTGAAAGGAACCCTTTACGAAATGCCTATCGAGCGCAAAGCGCCGGGTGTAATCTTTCGTCAGCCGGTAAATGAGCCACTTCAGACAGGTATCAAAGCTATCGATGCGATGATTCCAATCGGACGTGGACAGCGTGAGTTGATCATCGGTGACCGTCAGACGGGTAAAACCGCAATTGCTATTGACACCATCATCAACCAGAAAGAATTTTACGACCGTGGCGAACCGGTTTTCTGTATTTATGTTGCTTCAGGTCAGAAAGCGTCAACAGTAGCGCAAGTTGCCAAGACCCTTGATGAAGCTGGTGCGATGGCCTATACATGTATCGTTTCTGCATCGGCATCAGATCCTGCACCGCTTCAATTCTATGCACCGTTTTCTGGTGCTGCAATTGGTGAGTTCTTCCGCGATACCGGTCGTCCTGCACTAATCATTTATGATGATTTGTCCAAGCAGGCAGTAGCATACCGTGAGGTATCCCTATTGCTTCGTCGTCCACCGGGACGTGAGGCTTATCCGGGTGACGTATTCTACCTGCACAGCCGTTTGCTCGAGCGTGCAGCGAAAATCATCTCCAATGATGATATCGCTAAAAACATGAACGACTTGCCTGAATCATTGAAAAAGGCAGGTATCGTAAAAGGTGGTGGTAGCCTTACGGCTCTTCCAATTATCGAAACTCAGGCGGGTGACGTTTCTGCGTACATCCCGACAAATGTAATTTCGATCACTGACGGACAGATCTTCCTTGAGTCCAACCTGTTCAACGCGGGTATTCGTCCGGCCATCAACGTAGGTATTTCTGTGAGCCGCGTGGGTGGTAGTGCGCAGATCAAATCAATGAAGAAAATCGCCGGAACACTGAAGCTGGACCAGGCGCAATTCCGCGAACTTGAAGCATTTGCAAAGTTTGGTTCCGACCTTGATGCGGCTACGAAATCAGTACTTGACAAAGGCGTTCGCAACGTTGAAATTCTAAAGCAACCGCAGTACTCACCGGTATCAGTTGAGAAGCAGGTGGCAATCATTTATCTCGGAGTAAACAACTTGCTCAGAGATCTACCGGCAAACAAAGTTCGCGCTTTTGAAGAGGCTTTCTTTGCAGTAATGGATGCACGTCATGCCAATATCCTCGAAAACTTCCGTAAAGGAAAACTTGATGATGCTGACTTGGCAGAAGTAAGAAAAGTATCTGAAGAAGTAATCAATACCGTAAAATAAAAAACGTTTGGTTGAGCAGCTTCTTTGTGAATCACAAAGAAGCTGTTTCCTAAACTAAAAAATATGGCAAACTTAAAAGAAATACGCGCGAGGATTACCTCCGTAACTTCTACACAGCAGATTACCAAGGCGATGAAAATGGTGTCGGCTTCCAAGCTCAGAAGAGCGCAGAATGCCATTGTCCAGCTTCGTCCTTACTCGCAGAAATTGAATGCGATGCTGAGCAATCTACTTTCAAACATTGAAGGAGATGCCAGTTCAGCTTTTGGTACTGAGCGTCAGGTAGATCACGTTTGTATAGTTGTCATCACATCCAACCGTGGTCTTTGTGGAGCATTCAATTCCAACGTGATAAAATCTGCAGTAGCAGTCATGAATGAAAAATACCCGGCTCTACTTGCAGCAGGTAAAATTACCATTTTGCCGGTTGGAAAAAAGGGAGCAGATTTTTTCAGAAAGCGTTACAGTCAGTTGCCAATGATCAGCGATTACATCGAACTTTTCAGCAATCTGCAGTCTGATAACGTCGCTGCAGTTTCACAGCTTCTGATGGATGCGTTCATGAGCAGACAATTTGACGCTGTGGAAATTTCTTATGGTCGTTTCCGCAACGCAGCGATGCAGTTTCCTGAAACAGAGCAGTTTTTGCCGGTTGCCAAAATTGAATCTGATGACAACTCCTCTAAAAAGAAAGCAGATTATATTTTCGAACCGGATCAACGTTCATTGCTTGAGCACCTGATTCCATCCATCCTTCATACGCAGTTCCTAAAATGTTGTCTTGATACCCACGCCTCTGAGCATGGTGCACGTATGACGGCCATGGACAAGGCCACAGAAAATGCACAGGAAATGTTGAAAGACCTTAAAATTACCTATAATAAAGCCCGTCAGGAAGCGATTACGAAAGAACTTTCCGAAATCGTTGGTGGTGCAGCAGCGCTGGAAGGGTAAGTACTCTCCCCAAAACTTCCGTTGGAAGGTATTCTGGGTCAGGAGAACTTGTTTTTCATGGCTTATATTACACCTCAAGTCGGCAACGGCTTGGGGTGTTTTTCATTTGTAGGATATACAGAACTACCGCGACGTCATCCTCCGGGTTTGCTCAAAGGCAATTTGCTACCACCAGTATTTTGACCGCTACCCGGACTGCCTGCTGCCGTCTGTACTTTGCTCATCTGCTCATTAAACCATGGGTCCTGAGGAGCTATCTGTAAAGCCATGACCAGGTAACGTTGTACATTTTTGTTGTCCTTTTTCTCTATAAAACCGGAGATAATGTCTTTATAAAAAGGCGCAAGCTTGGTGGCATTCTCAGGACTGTTCAGGTACCTTAAATACACATCCATAAAAACTGCACCTGTTTTCGGATCTTCAATGTTCAGGTTGTCACGATCAGGCATATATTTTCTGAATTTGGTCAGCAGTGTATCAAGATTATTATCATAGCCATAAACTTCTGCATCCAGTCCACTTAGCATATGAATGGCACTATAATAACTTGGAACGATACCGACAGCTTTTTGTACAAACCATTGCGCCTTATACATGTTTTCCTTTCGCTTCGGGTCATCTTTTGGCAAAGCTTTGGCCTCATTGAACAATGCAGTTCCCATAAAAAGGTTCGCTCTCGCACTGTTTGGTGAAACTTTAATGGCAGAACTATTCAGACTTAGCGGAGATTTCCAGTCCGGTACCCGTAGTACTGTTCTCGCAGAATATGCACCGACGAGTGTAACCAACAAAATGGCTGAAACCAAATTAACCTTTCTATTTCCTGTATGAATCCACTTTGGAAGGACTTTCACCAATACGTAGCCTATCATCAGACAAAAACCGACAGACGACAAATAGACAAAACGCTCGTTCATAAAGGTACCTACAGAGAAAAACACGTTGGATACTATAGAAAGTGTAGCGAGATAAAATGCAACGCAATAGGCAAAAATGTTTTTACGCATTAGTCCCCACAATGCAAAAATCCCCAATGCCGCATAAACCACCAATGAAAGAATTGACGGCCACATACTCCAATTCATTTTGGGAATCTGATATGGGTAATAATCGTGAGCGAGATGTAACGGGAAGAACAACAACTTGATATACAACCCCAGCGTGTAGAAAACGGTGGCCATCCGCTCAGACCAGGTCATTCCATAGAAGGGATTGTTCAGAATGTCGGTGATTTCCTTTCCAGTACCTACGAAATAGCCAATGACCCTGTATCTGATCAGAAGATAAAACAAAAACACAACAAACAACCAGATAAAAGGCTTCATCAAACCTCTTGCATTTGCTTCATTACGGTAAAAAAAGTACTGCGTCAGCGGAATAACGGCCATAAAAGTGATGGCGTTTTCCTTTGCCAGTAAGGCAAGGAAAAAGGAAATCGCTGCTGCAATCAGATTACCATTGGATCCGTTTTCTTTCCATTTCAGCACATAAAACATGGCCGCAAATGAACCGATAAATGCTAGGATTTCATCCCTTCCCTTGATGTTTGCTACAGCCTCAGTGTGGATGGGGTGCAGTAAAAACAAAAGAGAGGCCAAAAAAGGTACGGTAAAATACCAGGGGTTTTCCTCTTCTGCAGGGAAGAGCATTGACAGAACCCTGAACAAGAGTAAAGTACTTAAAATATACAACAGAATATTGTTGAAATGACCCACTGCTGCGGGCGCAAGGTACAAATCCTCTTTGTGCTTGTTTTTCTTCAAAACGGTACGCTGCTCGTCGGCATACTGAGGCTGTTTAAAAAAAGTATGCTCTATAGCAAAAGTCACCAGCGATAGTGGTCGATAACGTGCTCCGGTAATCAGGTCTTTCTGTTCTCCGAAATATCCTACAAATGTTTCCTTTCCTAGTATATCCTTAATGCCACCCATTCCTTTCTGAACAAATTTGTTGTCCGTATAGACAATCTGGTCATCCAGCACATATTCACAATTCAGTGAATAGAAATATAGAAAGAAACCCATCAAACCAAATACAATTGCAACGGTACGATTTGAACGCCAAAAGGAAGGTCCCCTCTGCAGAGATTTTGCCTCTACGCTTCCATTACTTTTTTCTGTGTTTTTGAAATCTCTTCTCGCTTGTTTGGCCATGATATATTACTATTTTTATACAAAAGTAGGCTTTTAAAAGAAAAAATCAAGTAAAATATTACACTGCATCACCCCGCTCACATCAGGCCCACAAAGGGCTTTGCAAAAAACTTTTATCTTTGTACGATCATAAGACCGCAATGTTTACAGACAGAATTATCGGCAAGCTAAGGGGAGAAGAAGAGGGAGCTATGCTTATCGTTATCGGAGGAGTGCACGGTAACGAATACGCAGGTGTAGATGCAACAGCAAAGGTTTTTCGCAGACTGCGGGATGAAATGGGCAGAGATCCAGGTATTAAAATGAAGGGCATTTTTCTCGGTCTCATTGGAAACCGCCTCGCAAGGAAAGCATCCCGCCGCTTCATCAAGAAAGACCTGAACAGACAGTGGTATGAGGAGAATGTAGGTCGTATTTTTAGTGCACCCGAAGAACTCCTGGACGAGGAAGACAAAGAATTAAAGGCATTGCTGACAATCATCAGCAGCGAAATCATACAGGAAAAACCAAGCCGAATTGTCATTCTGGACCTGCATACCACAAGTGCAGAAGGTGGAGTTTTCTCTATAGTTGACGATCAGCCCGAAAGTCTAAATATCGCACTTGGATTCGGGGCTCCGGTCATCAGGGGATTGTATCAGATTTTTGACGGAACCATTCTTCGCTTTTTCAACGGTAGTAATTTCGGCATCCCGACAACTGCCCTTGCATTTGAGGCAGGACAGCACGATGATCCGCTTGCGCTCAACAGAAGCGAGTCTGCCATCCTACATCTCCTCCATTATACCGGGCTGGTTCAAGAGCATCTTCAAGCAGATCTTACGACACCGAAACCTGCGATGGTGGCCGAGATTACCTACGCGCACCACATCACTCCAGAGGATCATTTTTCCATGAAACCAGGCTTTAAAAACTTCCAGCACGTCCGTGAAGGTGAAATTATTGCTACAGACATTAAAGGCGAAATTGCGGCACCATACGACTGCCGGATACTGATGCCACTGTATCAAAAACAGGGAAGCGATGGCTTTTTTCTCATCAAGGAAATGCAGCCATAGCAATGAACCATCCTTTTGCCGAAGAAAAACTACAGTTGATGTGCTGTGCCTAAACAAAAAAACCCTATTCGTGTTATCTACACAACTCAATTCAAACTTTATTTGCTGAACATCTATGGCTGTTTATTCCATCAGTGATTTAGAAAAACTCTCAGGTATCAAAGCGCACACCCTGCGTATCTGGGAGCAACGCTATGTTCTGATTCAGCCCAAGCGCACGAAAACTAATATCCGATACTACACCGATGACGACCTGATGACCATCCTCAATGTATCGGTGTTGAATAAAAACGGGTATAAAATCTCCAAGATTGCCGCCATGAGCCCGGCAGAGCGCTCACATAGGGTATCCACGCTTTCTGAAAAAAGTTTTGAGCAGGAAACCCAGCTCGATGCGCTTACCATTTCCATGATCGAAATGGATGAATTTAAATTTGACCGCATCGTGTCCGTCAATATCCAGCAACTTGGTTTTGAGCGCACAATGATAGAGGTGATTCATCCTTTGCTCGACAAACTGGGGCTTCTCTGGCTTACCGGATCCATTCGACCGGTCCAGGAAAACTTCATCAGTTACCTCATCCGTCAGAAAATAATTGTGGCCATTGATAATCTGCCGTTGCCTTTCAACAAGAAGACCAAGAAATTCCTGCTCTATTTACCGGAGGGCGAAAATCAGGAACTGAGTCTTCTTTTCATGCACTACATGCTGAAATCGCGTGGACATCAGGTTATATACGTTGGCCAGAACATGTCTATGGACGACCTCCGCGACGTCAATGAAATACACAAGCCGGATTTTATTTTCACCATCATCACCGAATCCTTCAGCCGCCAGTCCGTCGCACGATACCTTGAGGAGGTTTCGGCCTGCTTCAACGGATCAAAAATTCTGGTCACGGGTTATCAGGTAGTTGTCCAGAAATTTGTTCCGAATTCCGGAACCGTGGTACTGAAAACCCTTCAGGAAGCCAGCGCATATATCGAAGCAATAGGATCAGAAGGAGAAGCTGGCGCATCATAAATGAGAAAAAGGACACTCAATACCTGAACCTCTTATCCGGTATCTTTCACAAAAAACGCCTTCCGCGAATTGTTTTTCCATTCAAAATGCAAAAAATCAGAATAGTAATACCAACTTCTTTTCAATGGCTGACCGACACTGCCGGAAAGGAAGCAGAAAAACTTGCCCTCGATTTCAGCATTCAAACCGATGACAATCCTTTCAGGTTGATTGCACGCGATGATGCTGATGTCTGTTTTATGCCGCTCAGGGAGGCCCCTTTCAGCTTACCCGTAGGAATTGTCATCACCGCACTGCGAAAGCGCCAAGATCCGGAAAACATCCTGATGGTCAGGCAAGACCTCGCTGACAAGAGCAAGTTGCTTTCCCTGCCGGACAGTGCCAAAGTATTTGTACACAATCAGGTAATTGCCCGCTGTTTTGCAGACTACTTTCCATCTGCAGATATTCATCTGAAACAGGTACACGAAACAGCACCTGAATTTGCAATTTTGCCTAAGTGTGATGCGTATTTGCAAAACCCGGCCATCCAAGATTACCTCATCCACGAACTGCATCCAGACGAGTTTACCCCGGCGGCAGGCCAGGGCGTCTTTGCTTGGATTTGTCGCGAAGACCATACAATGCTTCGCCGGACCTTGCTGAAAATTCACTGCAGTGAAACGGCAAGGCAATGCAATGTGGAGCGAAGAATCGTCCGAAAATGGCAACAGGAAGAAATTTCCGGGAATGCCTTTTGCTCAGTACACCCCTCCGGTCACTACCAGCTGAATCTTAGCAAACTAAATTCTGCAGGCGAAACTGAGCGGGAAAAGCGCAGTTCCACGGTACTATCAGAATGGAACAATGTCGGTTGAACAAGGTGTTTTACGTACCACTTTACACATTTGCCGAAAGCGAAAATAAACAAGGTGCTGAAGTCCCGATTTTAAAATTAAACTTTTTGGATTCATGGAAATATCCTTACCTTTGCAATGGTAACACTATTTCAAAATATTGATTTACAAGTTATTACATTGAAATGAACGAGGTAAAACTATTTTCAGGGACCAAATCGCGTTATCTGGCTGAGAGCATTGCTGAATACTACGGCCAGGCGCTGGGCAGCGTCACCCTACACAAATTCAGTGATGGTGAAATGCAGCCTGAACTGGACGAGTCTGTCCGCGGCGCCTATGTGTTTTTCATACAGTCGACCTTTGCTCCGGCAGACAATCTCCTTGAGCTTTTGCTAATGATTGATGCTGCCAAGCGAGCCTCCGCGGGATACATCACCGCTGTGATTCCCTATTATGGTTATGCCCGTCAGGACAGAAAAGACAAGCCTCGCGTACCCATCTCTGCCAAATTGATTGCCAATCTCCTCGAAGCTGCCGGAGCTAACCGCATCATGACGATGGATGTACATGCCGACCAGATTCAAGGGTTTTTCGATATCCCGGTCGACCACCTCAAAAGCGAAGCCATTTTCATTCCTTATCTTGAAAGTCAGGACATGTCGAACGTGATTTTTGCCTCGCCCGATGTTGGAGGGGTGAAAAGAGCAAAGGCATATTCGAACTATTTTCAGCGAGAGCTGGTTATATGCAATAAGCACCGCAAAAAAGCCAATGAGGTGTCAGAAATGACCGTCATCGGTGAAGTTGCCGGAGCTGATATCATCCTTATAGATGACCTGGTGGACACTGCAGGAACACTGTGCAAGGCAGCAGACATGTTGATTGAAAAAGGCGCACGAAGTGTGCGTGCATTGTGTGCGCATCCTGTATTGTCGGGAAAGGCATACGAGAATATTGAAAATTCCAAGCTGACGGAATTGATCGTTTGCGACACCCTTCCGGTGAAAGCATCTCCGAAAATAAAGGTGCTTTCAGCAGATCGTCTTTTCGCCAAAGCCATCAGAAATACGCACGAACACCGATCCATCTCCGCACTTTTTGTGGGTGGCTAATCCTGAAACTCTTCAATGAAAAATATCCTGTTTCTGATTACTTTCCTGACGTTTTTTGCCTGCCATAAAGCGCGGAAAGAAAAAGAGACTGCTCCGACAGCAATACACAGCTCTACAAAATCATTTTCCGAGGGAAAAGAGGATGTTGACGCAATCCTTAACAGTAATATCCGGCCTGAATGGTTTGCCGGAAGAGGTTCCCTTAACGCAAACATCAATGGGGGCAGTATGGATCTCGAAATGAACCTGCTGATCCGAAAAGACAGCGCCATACTGTTAGTGCTCAAAAAATTCGGATTTGAGGGAGCAAGGGCACTCATCACTGCAGACTCCGTTTTCCTGATCAACAGACTGGAACAGAATTTTGATAAAATGCCGCTTTCCTATCTGTCCGCAAAATTCAATCTGCCACCACAATTCCATTCCATTCAGGAACTCCTACTTGGAAATCCGTCGCAACTGGATCCTAAAATTCCATGCGAACTCCGTTCTCAGGATAGTCTGCTGTTCATTTCCTCCCGCTCCGCAAAAATTGACGCTTCCTACCGCATCAGTAAAAATTCACTGAAACTGCTTTCTGCCTTTTTCGAAGAATCGGGCTCGGCCTCTAAAATGACGATGGAATTTGAAAAGTACCGGAATGCCGGCCTGGAAAAGGAATTTTCTCACGAAAGAACGCTGCGGTTTTTCAGTCCAGATTCCGGAAACGGAGCGGTGCAACTCACCTTCGATGAGGTTGAATTCAATGTGCCAAAAATCATCCGTTTTCAGATTCCGGCGCACTATCGCCGCAAATCTTACCTCGGTGAGTAGTCGCTCTATTTGTACATAGAGGCATATTTAGCAATATATTTCCCGATGATGTCAAATTCGAGGTTTACTTTATCACCAGGTTTGAGAAATCGGAAAACAGTGTGTTCGTAGGTATACGGAATAATAGCCACTTCAAAAGTGTCATTTACCGGGTTAACCACAGTAAGGCTCGTACCATTGACACAAACAGACCCCTTATCGACCAAAATATGCTCAGGACCCGGTGTGTATCTGAAGCGGTACAACCAGCTGCCATTAAGGTCGATAATCTGCAGACAAGTACCGATGCCATCAACATGACCCTGAACCATGTGCCCATCCAGGCGCGCTCCAAGTTGCATTGCCCTTTCGAGATTCACATGATCACCTGCGCGGAGGTGCCCCAGATTGCTGCGCTGAAGCGTTTCCTCAATGGCCGTTACCTTGTATTGGCCATCACCGACTTCAACGATGGTAAGGCAGACCCCATTGTGCGCGACGCTTTGGTCGATATGCAGTTGCTGAGACAATGGCGTGGAGATGGTAAAATGTACATTGCTGCCCTCAGCTTCAATTTTTTCAATTTTTCCGATGGTCTCAATAATTCCGGTAAACATAGAATGATATTTTGCTTAAAGGTACTGCCATTTGAACTCCATTGATCCCTATGAACACTTTTTGCAATAGTTTATTGTTGAAATTTCGATGCCTCAATAAAAGAACAAAACTGTGTTTTTCAATACACTGTATGCTTCAAACGCCAAAACAGGGGTAAAAAACTGCTGCAAGCATTCTGGCTTGGTAACGAAAACAGTGTTTTTTTTGCAGCGTATTCGGTTTCGGAGTCAAGTGACGAGACGAAAATCCAAACAAATCTTCTGCTGAAATGTTGTCAAAACATGTTTTCTTTTTTATATCCGATTCACCACTTAAAATCCTAACTTTGGGTTTTAAATCCACAATTTTATGACAGCTTCAAGACCGCTTATTCTGGTAACCAATGACGACGGCATCGTCTCTCCCGGCATCCGGCACCTCGTAGAAATCGCAAGCGAATTTGGCGAGGTAGTCGTGGTTGCACCCGACACACCTCAGTCGGCGAAAGGACATGCCATCACCATTCACGACATCATCCGGGTAAACAAAGTGCAGGTCTTCGATGGTGTTGAAAGTTATGCCTGCAGCGGCACGCCGGTAGACTGCGTGAAAATGGCCAAGCACACCCTGCTGAAGGACAGAAAAATTGATTTGTGTTTGTCGGGAATCAATCACGGCTCTAACGCTTCCGTGAACATCATCTACTCCGGAACCATGTCCGCCGCAATGGAGGCATCTATGGAAGGGATCAAAGCCATCGGTTTTTCGTTGTGTAATTTCAGTTTTGAAGCCGACTTTACAGCTGCCAGATACTATGTATGGAAACTAATCGGCTGGGCACTGAACAATGATATGGAAGCCTGCAAGCTATTGAATGTGAATATACCCGGCATACCATTGGAATCCGTGAAGGGGATAAAGATATGTCGTCAGGCGGAAGCGCGCTGGAAGGAGGATTTTCTGGAAAATACCGATCCGAACGGAAGAAATTATTTTTGGCTTTCCGGGAAGTTTGTCTGTGATGACCGTGATCACGATACGGACGTTTGGGCACTTGATGATGGATATGTATCCGTGGTTCCCTGCCACCATGATCTGACACACTATGGTGCATTGGAAACCTACAGGCACATTGAACACCACGCAGATGAACAATAAGGATCTTCCTGTACTTGTAACCGGAGCATCCGGACTGGTAGGTACCTATCTGCTGTTGTATCTGGTCAGACAGGGCCACACCAATATCCGTGCGCTACACAGAAAGAACAGTGACCTAAGTTTGCTGGAGTCCGTAAAGGAAAAAATTAATTGGGTAGAAGCCGACATCAATCACTACTACGATATTGAAGAGGCCATGCAGGGTGTCTATCAGGTCTACCATTGTGCAGCAATGGTGTCTTACGATGACCGCGATTACCATCAGATTATCAATACCAATGTTGGGGGCACGGAAAATGTAGTCAATGCAGCACTCAACACCGGCGTAGCCAAGTTTTTGCATGTCAGTTCGACAGCAGCGGTTGGAAAAACCAAAAATGGTACACCAAACTCTGAAAAAAACAAGTGGTCAAAACAATCCGGACACTCAACATACGCCATCAGCAAATATCTCAGCGAACAAGTTGTTTGGAGAGGATGTGCGGAAGGGCTGAATGCTGTTATTGTCAACCCGGCTATTATTGTCGGTGCGGGAGATTGGTCGAGAAGCTCAGCCGCCCTGTTCAGACAAATTCAGGAAGGACTGAAGTTTTACCCACTAGGCGGTACCGGATTCGTAGATGTAAGGGACGTTGTTGCTTTTATGCATTTACTGATGGAGAACGAAATCAGCATGGAGCGTTACATATTATCAGCTGACAACATCACCTTTAAGACCTTTTTTGAGCAAATCGCACAACATCTTGGGAAGCCGACTCCGACAATTCCTGTAAATCCGCTGCTCAGGGAATTATCATGGCGACTGGAATGGCTTAGAAGCAGACTGACCGGAAAGAAAGTGCTGATCACCCGCGAAACAGCCCGGTTATCGGCTCAAAAGCAGACATTTGACAACTCAAAATCGCTGGGCTTGAAAGGATTCAGGTATAGGAATCTGAAGGAGAGTATTGCAGAAACGGCAGCTTTGCTGAAAAAAACAACAGAGCAAAAGAATAGAAACAAACTGCTGCCTTTTGATTAATATACTGTATCTCAGTGCTTAATAAGCAAATGAAGCATACAGAATCTTAATAAAATTCAAATATTTTGTAAAATAATTTTTAAAATATTTTGTTTTAAATATAAATTGTTTTATGTTTGTCCCGGATTTTTAAACGATTTGTCTTAATTGTCATTTGGTGATAAAATCTTGCGAAAGCATAAAAATATTGTTAACCATTATTCAAGCTAAATTTTGCACGTTATGCAAAGAGACGAGAAATTAAAAGCACTGCAAACCGTTGTTGACCGTATTGACAAAACATATGGAAAAGGGACGGTAATGCGCCTGGGCGATAAGCAGGTAATTGATATTGATGTGATCTCAACAGGATCACTCACACTGGATCTGGCGCTCGGAATTGGTGGTCTTCCGAAGGGAAGAATAGTAGAAATATACGGGCCGGAATCTTCTGGTAAGACAACACTTGCCATTCATGCCATTGCAGAATGTCAGAAAAAAGGCGGCATTGCCGCCATGATTGATGCTGAACACGCATTTGACCGCGCATACTCAGAATCTCTGGGAGTGGATACCGACAACCTTCTGATTTCGCAGCCGGACAATGGTGAACAGGCGCTTGAAATTGCCGAAAACCTTATCCGTTCGGGTGCTATCGATTTGCTTGTTGTTGACTCCGTAGCAGCCTTGGTTCCCAGAAGCGAAATAGAAGGCGAAATGGGTGACTCCAAGATGGGTTTACAGGCACGACTGATGTCGCAGGCCATGCGGAAACTCACAGCGACCATTGGCAGAACCGGTTGTTGCTGTATATTCATCAACCAGCTCCGCGAAAAAATCGGCGTGATGTTCGGCAATCCCGAAACAACTACCGGTGGAAATGCACTTAAATTTTACGCTTCCATCCGTCTTGATATTAGAAAATCCGGAGCAGCGATAAAAGACAAGGAAGGTAACCTAACAGGAAATCACGTTAAGGTAAAGGTTGTAAAAAACAAACTCGCACCGCCTTTCCGCGAAGCTGAATTTGATATTGTATTTGGAAAAGGGATTTCCAAATCCGGAGAGATTGTCGATCTCGCTTCTGAACACGATATCATTCAGAAATCTGGTGCCTGGTATGCTTACAACGGGGCTAAAATTGCACAGGGCAGAGATGGAGCCAAATTGTTTATTGAAGACAATCCGGAAGTTGCTGCCGAAGTAGAAGGAAAAATCAAGGAAAAACTCGCCAGTATGCGTATTGTGGTACCTGCCGGTGAAAAAAATGCAGAAGACTTTGATTACGATTAATGCTGGCTCAAATTGGGTCAAATAGTTTTAAAAAACTTGCAAAATTCATTTTGCAGGTTTTCAAAAAGCAATAGTGACTTTTATAAAACGGCTGTTTCTGTCTTTGAAACAGCCGTTTTTTTTTTTACTCTCTTTTTTAAATTACATTTCAGCTGTTGTCGAAAAAAGTATTAAAAAATGCACAGTTTTTTTCTCGCACAATAAGCTCTCTAGACTAAAGCACTACTACATATGTAGCGTACCACCAATCCATTTTGCTCTTTTTACAGAAATAAAACAGTGTCACTAAAACGGCATTAAAAGCATGAAATTCCACAATATTTTATTTCCCGATATAGTTTTCTTTAAGGCTGTTACTTTTTTGGAAAAACACAATCAATTCTATATCTTTGCATGCTGGAAAAAACGCGGTTTTTTCGATGTTTTTGCCAGTTTTTAACGCAAATATTGAATAACTAGGAAACATTATACCCAGAATGATGTTGTCCATTGATGAAGGATACACGACAATAAAAGATATAAAGCAAAGACTATATGGATGCTCTGAAGCAAAAATTTTACGAGAAAGCTTCCGCTCAGGCAAAAGAAATCAAACAGATAAACGCTGAACATGGTGATAAGGTGATTGACGATGTCAAAATCAACCAGGTTTTTGGCGGCATGAGAGATATCACAAGTATGCTCTGGGAAACGTCTTTGCTGGATCCAATTGAAGGCATTAGCTTCAGAGGTTACTCTATTCCTCAATTAAGAGAATTGCTACCGAAAGGGCAAGGAAAAGAACCGTTGCCTGAAGGCATATTCTGGCTGATGCTGGTGGGTGACATCCCAACTGAAGAAGAGGCCCTATGGCTATCAAATGAGTGGGAAAAAAGAGCCGCTGTCCCACAACATGTGTTCGATACTTTGGAATCATTGCCAAAGGATACGCATCCGATGACGCAATTCAGTATCGGCATTATGGCGATGCAAACCGAGAGCATTTTCGCCAAACGCTACGACGAGGGAATGCCCAAGAACGAATACTGGGAAGCCACGTACGAAGACACTATGAACCTCATAGCACGTCTTCCGGCAATTGCAGCTTACATCTACCGCAGAACATATTACAACGGAAATCATATCCCTGCCGACAATAGTCTTGACTGGGGAGCTAATTTCGCCCACATGCTGGGCTACGAAGACGGCGATTTCAAAAACCTGATGAGACTTTACCTGACCATTCATGC
>CANHEE010000031.1 GCA_947459655.1 Lewinellaceae bacterium | reverse complement strand
CAGGGGGCTTCACTACGGAAGCGCTGCCGCCCATCAGTATTATCTGAAGCGCCTCTTGCGGGATGTCCTTAATGCGGGTGTCAAAGGTAAACCCGTATTTTTTGGCGAGTGCCCTGAGTTGGGTGAAAACAAAATTGTCTCTGACCTCCCCGAAAGGTACGATTCCGGTCTCGTTGATACTTTTTTCTTCATCCGGAATGACCCGTTTCAGGTCTACTTCCGGCATTTCACCCAGTCCCTTACAATGTGGGCAAGAGCCATACGGTGAATTGAATGAGAAGGTATTCGGGGAAGGTTCCTCGTAGGAGAGTCCGGTTTCTTCACACATCAGATGCCTTGAATACTGCGAAGTACCTGTTGTATCCATATCGAGCAGCATAAGCACTCCGTTTCCGGCTTTCAGTGCCGCCTGAATCGATTCTGCGATTCTTGCCTTGCGTTCATCGGTAACGGTAAATCGGTCGACAACGACTTCAATATCGTGTATTTTGAAGCGGTCGACCTGCATGTTAGGTGTGATGTCTTTCAATTCGCCGTCTACCCTCACTTTGTTGTAGCCCTGCTTTCTGATTTGCTCAAACAACTCCCGGTAATGTCCTTTTCTTCCCTTGACGAGTGGTGCCAGCAGGGTTATTTTTTTGTCCGGGTAGTGGGTGTAGATGTGCGCAATGATTTGCTCTTCGGTATACCGCACCATTTTCTTGCCGGTTGCCCAGGAGTAGGCCTCGGAAGTTCGTGCGAATAGCAAACGCATGAAATCGTAGATTTCAGTGACCGTTCCTACAGTAGACCTCGGATTTTTATTGGTTGTTTTCTGCTCAATAGAAATGACCGGACTCAGTCCGCTGATTTGCTCTACATCAGGTCTTTCCATCTGGCCGATGAACTGACGCGCGTAGGAGGACAGCGTTTCCATGAATCTGCGCAGACCTTCGGCATAGATGGTGTCAAAAGCCAGTGACGACTTGCCGCTACCGCTTACTCCGGTGATGACCACCAGCTGGTTGCGGGGAATGCGGATGTCAACATTTTTGAGATTGTGTTCTTTCGCTCCGATGATTTCAATCACGTCCGCACTGTCTGTCATTCCATTTACTTTTTGTTTCAAAGGTAGAAATTATCACAGTAAAGACAAATTACGGAAAAAAATGTTGCCCCGCTATTGGTACTGTTTTGGCTTCTGACTTGCCTACACAGGTTCAGAGTTCTCTTTTACCCTTTATTTCGGCACCACCGCTGATGTCGAGATTGTCCGAATCGCCTTTAAGGGTTACATTTTCTGTTGCGTATATCTGCGCCTCAGCGCCACTCTTTAGGGTTATATCAGCGTTTTTGAGTGTATATTGTCGCGCTTTTAGCTCACCATCCCGCACCCGGGCATCCATTTTTCGGCCTTTACCCTGCAGATGAACCTTTGCTTTGTCAATGTCCAGCTTAAGGTTGTCCACGTCCACCAGCAAATCTGCGGTCTGGTTTCCAAAGAGATTGAGCGTCATTTCCGACTGACTGAAACCCAGTACCTCCACTTTTCCTTTGCCTTCAATATCGAGTAAATCAAGTGCCGGCATAGTAATCGTTAATTTGACTTTTGATCGCTTATTCCTTTGGCCGGACCCGGTTTCGCTGGAATTGTTTCTGATAACCAGCGTCTCGCCGGTTTGCACGACCTCGGTAGAAGACAGCTGTTCATCCTTGCCCTCCAGTTTTACCTGAAAAGTGATGCCTTTTTTAATTTCTACCCTTGACAAATCTGTGATCTTCAAGGTATTGAAATTGGTGTTGTTCAGTATTTTGGTTTTGCCAATCTCAGTGCTCAGGCATTCCAGTTGACCATCATTTTGCATCCGGTAAATTACGTTGCCTTCATTTTCATTGTCACAAAGCTCTTCATCATCACTCGATACTGAAAGCATTATTTCACGGGTACCTTCATCTGCTCGTACGAATTTGTTTTCAGGTACGAATAATGTCAGTTCAATAGTCTGTCCCCGAAATAATCCGCTGCCGATGTTCACACTTTCATCGAAGTGAAGCGTGTTGCCTTCCAGTGCGGGATTGTAACTCAATTGTGCTGCGTTATTTTCGGCATTTTCAGTATTTCTCCCAAAGGCGGAAACCTCTTTTTCCAGTCTGAATTCTTCACCCTCGGCCTTTTTTATTCTAAGTTTTACCCCATTGTAAAGGAAATTATTGCCATCAATCCGAAAATTATCCCAGTCTGAAGTGCTAATCTGTTTGTTCCTGTTCACCTGCAGGTTAATTGTGTCAGAGGAGAGGGCAGTGCTGAAAACCTCTGTTTTTACAGATGAATGTCTGGAGAAATCCTTTGCGAGACCTGCTGCGGCGATAGCAAGACTCAGGCAGTTCAGGAAAAAAAAGCCTACCAGGGCACCATACCATCTGCCGTTGATTCTAAACCTGAACAGCAGCCTTAGAATAAAAATAGTGAGGATTCCGATGACCGAAGCCACCAGAAAAAAGATGTTGATGCCGGCCAGATAAGCCAGTGTTTTTTCAGCTCCGAAAATGCTGTTCAGTATTGGATGTCCGTAGATAAAAGACACGATTAGGACGATCCATACTGCAGCAAGTATGATGATGAAAATTATTCCAAGAAGTCCCGCAATGGGTCTGAAGATCAAACGCATGACTTCAAAAATCCGCCGCAACAATTCAGCAAGGAATTTTAGTGCGTCAGCTACTATTGCCGAAAATTTGTTGGTGCGTGTTTTGGTGCCATCCTGCCTACTTCCGTTATTTTTTTTTTCTTTGAACGAGTCGGAGATGTTTTGAACCTCCTCCTCCACAATTTTGGCAATACTCGAGACATTCACCGGTTCGCCGCGCATAGCCAGACGGTCGGCGCTGCTCACCGCCTTGGGCATGGCTATCCACAATACAAAGTAGAACAGCGCGCTGATACCAAAGACAAAAACGAGTATAACGAAAAACAGACGCACCCAAAGTGGGTCAGCGATACCAAAATAGGCTGCAATACCTGAACAGACACCACCGAAAACCTTGTCTTCAGGATCCCGGAAAAGTCGTTTTCCCGTTCTGTAGGCACTACCACCTGCGGCCATTGACGGGCCGGCGTCGCCTGAACCTATTGCACCGAAATCTTCCGGTCTGCCCATGATTTCGATGGCTAAGTTGATGTCTTTCAGTTCCAGAATTTGTCTTGAGCCCAGTTTTTCAAGAAATATTTCAGCGAGTCTGGCCTCAATATCGCCGGTAATTTCATCATAGCTCTCCGAGTTTCTGAAGTGCTGGTGTAAAGTACCGAGGTAGAGGTTCAACGCATCATAAGCGTCATCATTGATGATAAAAGGGTAGCCACCAACATTGATATTGACTGTCTTTTTCATAGTGCAGCGTCATTAAAATTTTGAACAATTTCATTATTATGTTGAGGTAGTGCGTCTGTAACCCTTGCAACGGAGTTGACCAGGTCGTTCCAGGCAGTTGACATTTCCTGCAGCGCACCCTGTCCGGCGGAGGTTAGGCGGTAGTATTTTCTCGGTGGACCTTTTTCAGATTCCACCCACCTGTATTCAAGCAGTCCCCCATCTTTTAGTCTGGTGAGCAGAGGATACAACGTACCCTCCACAACCAACAGATCCGAGGCTTTCAGTTTTTCAAGGATGTCGGAGGGGTAGGCCTCCCGGGCGGCAATAATCGATAGGATGCACAATTCGAGCACCCCTTTTCGCATCTGCGCCTTCGCATTTTCCAAGTTAGGGTTCATAAAAGTATTTTTTTGTGGTCGGTTGTAGACCACCTTTTTCAATGCATTGTTTGGCAGTTAGCTGGCTGGTGACTATCTGCGCGGTGTCTGGCTACAATTTCTGGCGCTACAGCGCCTTGTCAATACAGATCCTAAGATTTCAGTGCAAAGATATGGCAAAGAATGGAACTATGCAATACATAGTACTATACAAAAGATAGTATTCGGTAAAAAATTGTACTTTCCCGACACAATGACTTTTTTCATCGACGGGCAGGCGCGATTATATGTATAGTCGGTGTGAAAAGGGTGTTTTTTTAGGTCAATAAGGCTGGTTTTTGTTGATTTTTAGTAAAAAATTAAAAATATTTTGAATTGTACTGGTCAGAATGCTTAATAATTATTTTTTATTTATCTTCGCCAGTGAATTTTAATTTTACATTTACGCTGATTGATATGAAAAAAATGTTTTTGCTCACAGCAGTGGTATCGCTTATGGCGATTACTGTTGTTCAGGCGCAGAAAAAACCCAGACCGGCGCCGACACCCAAAGAATTGAAGGCGACTGTTTCACTTGATAAGGCCAATGTGCTGTACGTTTCAGTGAACAATCCGGTGACATTAACCGCCGGAAATGCTGTTCCGGACGACATCATTGCCTCTTGTAAAAAAGGAAGGGTTGATAAAGATGACAATGGCAATAGGACCATCTACTGCGAAAAGCCCGGTCTTGACACTTTGGAAGTCTTTGCGCCTGATGGCACTGCCGGAAAATTCAGTTTCAAAGTAAAGAAGTTGCCGGATCCGGCTGCCCGTCTCAACGGGGAGTTCAGCAGTGGTTCACTTACAGTGGATGAACTCAGGTCCTGTACAGAAATCAGTACCGTTTACGACAATCCGATGTTTACCTCAAAATGTCCAGTCAGCGGTTTCAACTTTACGTACATTCCGAAAAAGCAGGAACCTGTTTCCATCGTGAGCGCGTCTGCAAAATTTGATGCGAAAATCGCAGCACAAATTGTAAAAGCCAAAGCTGGTGATTACTACATGTTTTCCAATATCAGCAGCAAGTGTCCGGGAGATCCTACACCTCGGATATTGGCACCTATTGTAATATTGGTTAAGTAAAACGAAAAAATTAGAAACGATGAACAAAATATATATACTCCTGCTTTTTGCCTTTACCATGACCATCCATACGGCGGATGCACAGCAGAAAAAAGCCAAGCCAAAACCGGTCGTTAAAATACCACAGACACCATTCGCAGTCTTCGGTAACACCAGCAATTTCTACACAAATGTCGATAATCCCATAACCATTGAAGTTGAGGGTGTTCCTCATGCAGATGTGCAGGTAAGTTGCAGTGACATCAATCTGTCTGTTTCCAATATAGGCGACAACAAATACCTTTTACGACCATTTCAGGCAGGAACTTACACATTGGACATTACTTCGATCAGGGATTTCAGAAGTGCCAAATATACAGTCAATGCCATAGATCCACCGTTGCCGACGCCATCACTGATGCTGAACAATGCAGGATTGCGCAAGGGTGGAGAAATAATGGTTTCCATCCTGAAAGCGGCCACAGTAATGCTCGCGCAGGTAGAGAATTTTGATTACGACCTCAAGTACGTAATTACCGGTTTTACCCTTACGCATATTCCCAAGAAAGGCGAGCCGATAAATGTTGAGAACCAGGGACCGATGTTCGGAGCGGCCGTGATTGCAGAAATCCAGAAATGCAAGGCAGGTGACCTGTACATCTTTTCCAATATCAAGGCCAAGGCTTCCGGTGCTACGGATCCGAGGCAGTTGCCAAACACCATAGCCTATTTCGTAAAGGAGCCGGTAAAGCCTTAATCCTACACAAATACTTCATTTTTTATGAGACAGCCGCTGCGGATTCCACAGCGGCTGTCTCATTTTTCGTACCCAATAGATTCATTTTTGCTTGCAGAAGTTGCGAATGATCAAAAATACTCCCCCTGAAAATACATTTTTTTTTTGCTAATTTTAATATGTAGTTTACTGATTGGTGGTTGTTTGTGATTTGCCCCTGAATCTCCATACATGTCGAGGCTAAATTTTAACTACCATTTTTTGGGTAGAACTTGCTAATCTTGCCTTGCAGGGTTATCTTTGCATAGGCATCAAAAGGAGAGTTACCCTAAGAAAAGGAGTGCTTCTTAAATGTCCCTGAACAGAAAAATCGCATAAATAAAAGCGAAAAACCTCCCCCTTGTTCTTGACCGAACAATTTTCCCAAATTCCGAAATCAGTGACGCTGCATTAGTCCGTCGGCATGCAGCGCAAACAAAAGTGAAATCCGTCTACAGATGATTTCGTTCCTATCTTGTCTATGAAATGGAATGCTCTGTGAGACTGGATAGATCAGGATTTTGGTGAAATTAATTGTCAATCCATGTCAAGAATTCAAGCAGAACCTTCCTTTCGACCAAAGGAAAATGTACTGGAAAATGTAGAGCACGAAAGGCAGCGCATTGCCCGTGATCTGCATGACAGCATCGGAGGAATGCTGGCCACTGCATTGCTTCTTTTTGATGGCGTAGATGCACAGAATGCCGAGAGATTTCAGAAAGTCAAGGAAATACTGAGAGAAACCCAGCGCGAGGTGCGCCGAATCGCGCACGGCCTTAGTCCGGCGGCTCTGAACAAGCTCGGGTTGGTACCCGCACTGGAACAGCTCGCCGATGAAATCAATAACGACCCCTCCCATTTTATCGACCTCAAGGTCATCAATTCGGGATTCTTCACCATCTTGGATAAGTCGCTGCAAATCAACACCTACAGGATGGCACAGGAGTTGCTCCAGAACGCATTGAAACACGCTGACGCGAGCTACATTCTGCTTTCGCTAGAGCCGGTAGATGGTTACATTGTGCTGCAGTATGAAGATGATGGTATTGGTGCAGATGACCCCAAAATGCAGACAAGAGGACTGCGCTCACTTCGCGAGCGGGTCAGACTGGTGAATGGAAAAATGAAAATTAGAAGCAATGAGAACGAAGGCATGACAGTAAGAATCGAAATTCCGCTTTAGAAACCATACTACCGTTTGCATTTTTCAGCTCAATTAAATTCAATATCCCGTGAACCCGAATTTCTCCTTTGTCAGAACCATGATTGCCGATGACCATCCCATGTTTGCGGAGGGACTGGCAAGCATATTGAAATCACACAACGAAAGCCGTTTTGAAATTGCCGCTATGGTAGATAGCGGGGATCAGGTCGTGCAGATGCTTCGCCGTGTCAAACCCCAGCTATTGCTGATGGACATGAACATGCCGGGCAAAGACGGGCTGGAAAATCTCAGAGAAATCAAACAAGGGCACTTCAGAGACCTCAAAATCATTATTCTGACCATGTACAACGACAGCAAACTTGCAAGGGAGGTCATGAACAGCGGTGCCAGCGGCTACATCCTGAAAACATCTGATTCTGCAAGTATAATCCATGCCATAGAAGAAGTACTCGAAGACGGAACCTATGTCAGCGATGAGGTGGGTATTGGTGGTTACAGTGCTGCCAGATCTGAAGAGGACATTCGTTTTGAGGACAAATTTATCCACAAGCACAGCCTTACAAAGCGCGAGGTTGAAGTTTTGCGGATGATTGCCCAGGCCAAGACCAATAAGGAAATCGGATCTGAATTGTACATCAGCGACCAGACCGTTACGGTGCACCGTAAAAACATCATGCGGAAATTGAGTTGTAACAATGCCACCAGTCTGATGAAAATTGCCTACGAGGTAGGACTGATTTAAGTGAGTTCCTAAGCACTCTTTACTATCTTTTACATTTTAGCTGAAAATTACCTGCCCGCAAACGCTCTGAATAGTCCTGTCTGCTTTCCTGCGGCTCCATACTTTTTTGCCAATTACTGCAATAGATTTTACAGATTTAGCCGTTTTTTAGCCAACTTTGCTGCCTGATTTCAGACATTAAATGAGAAAAATCACAGCGGATTTCGTTTTTCCGGTCAGCAGTCCACCCATTGCGCAGGGCGTTGTTGTAATCGACTCAAGGGGGAAAATACTGTCAATTGACAGCAGGTCACAGCATGACCCCGCCTCTCTTGAGCACTACAAGGGGGTAATTGTTCCGGGTTTTGTAAATACCCATTGCCATCTTGAACTTTCCCACATGAAAGGTATCGCCGATACGGGAACGGGGCTAATACCATTCATCACCGCCGTAGTGCAGCAGCGCGATTTTCCGAAAGAGCAGATTGCTGAAGCGGTAGCGCTGGCGGACCGCGAAATGTTTCAAAACGGAATCGTTGCGGTAGGGGATATTTCTAATGTTGTAGATACTTTTGATGTGAAATCTCGCTCGGCCATTCGCTATTATACTTTTGTTGAAATGTTTGATTTTCTGCAGGATAATCGTGCCGAAACAATTTTCGCCCAATACGATGCTGTTTACAGACAGCTCAAGCTTAAGAGGGGCGACAGAAAATCATCCGTTCCACATGCACCTTACAGTGTATCCGGAAGTCTGTTCAAACGCATCAGGAAAAACAATTTCGGCTCAAAAGATCTGACCGTCAGTATACACAACCAGGAGACGGCTGCGGAGGATGATTTGTTCAGGCACGGGAAGGGCGATTTTTATGATTTTTATGGTAAATTCGGCGTTTCGCTCCAAGATTTCAAGGCTATTAGGAAAAGTTCGATTTATTACCTGATGAAAAACCTTAATCCGCGGCAGCGAAACCTATTTGTGCACAATACCTTGACCAGCCGTGCTGACATTGAAGCTGCGCATCGCTGGAGCAGTCAGGTGTACTGGGCCACCTGTCCTAATGCCAATCTGTATATTGAAAATAGGCTTCCCGATTACCGCCATTTTATTGAGACAGGAGCAAGAATGACCATAGGTACAGATAGCCTTACCTCAAATTGGCAATTGTCGGTGTTGGAGGAGATGAAAACCATCGCCAGGTACCAATCGTATGTTGGGTTTGAAACCTTGCTGAGATGGGGCACATTGAACGGCGCTGTGGCACTGGGATTTGAAAAAGAGCTGGGCAGTATTGAGGTAGGAAAAAAACCCGGACTAAATCTGCTGAATCTGGATAGTACTTTCATTCTGAACAGCAATACAACAGTAAATCGCCTTGTTTAGGCATCTAAAACCGCATATAAACAAAAAAACACCCTATGTATCCTGATTTATCGTACCTGTTGCACGATATTCTTCCGGCGCTGTTTGAACGAGATGGCGCATTTTCGGTCGTAAAAATGTTCGGTTTATTGCTGGCACTGGCTTTTGTGGCCTCTGCCTACACCTGTGGTCTGGAAATGAAGCGAAAGGAGCAGCAGGGTCTTTTACTTCCGCAGACCATGAAAATAGTCAGTGGAAAGCCTGCATCGGTATTTGATCTGATTGTGAACAGCTTGCTGGGATTCCTACTGGGTTTTAAGTTGCTGTACATTTTCGGCAATTTTGCGTCTTTTAAGGCAGATGCAGCGGCTGTTATTTTTTCTACCAATGGCAATCTCGCAGGAGGCGTACTGGTAGCAGTTCTTTTTACGGCATACAACCTCTGGGAGTCTGCGAAAAATAAAAAATCGGAGCCGCAGGAAAAGATGATTATCGTTCATCCGCACGAGCGCATTGGCGACATTACGATAGTGGCGGCCGTGTCCGGAATTGCAGGTGCGAAGTTGTTTTCAGTACTGGAAAATTTTGAAGACTTCCTACTCGATCCGGTCGGACAGCTGTTTAGTGGATCTGGATTAACGATGTATGGTGGATTGATCCTGGCTTTTTTTGCTGTGTTTGTGTATATAAAAAGGCTGGGCATCGCACCACTGCACATGATGGATTGCGCTGCACCTGCAATTACGGTGGGTTACGGCGTAGGACGACTGGGATGTCATTTTTCCGGTGACGGCGACTGGGGTATCGTCAATGAGGTGTTGAAACCCATTTCTATATTGCCCGACTGGCTTTGGTCCTACCAATATCCCAACAACGTACTTAATGAGGGTGTACCGATCAGCAATTGCGTGGGACAGTATTGCACGCAGCTCGCAGTGGGTGTTTATCCGACGCCACTTTACGAGACCCTACTCTGTGCTATAATGTTGCTGATTCTCTGGCAACTCAGGACCAGGATAGCCATTCCGGGGTTGTTGTTTTTTGTATATCTCTTGCTCAATGGTATGGAGCGCTTCGGCATTGAGGGCATACGTGTAAATCCAAGATATGATTATTTTGGGATGCATCTGTCTCAGGCCCAGTATATTGCGATGATGCTGATGTTTATAGGAGTGCTGGGAATGGCGGTGCTTTATCTTCTGGACAAGCGCAAAAAAGAGTCGGCACAATGAATGTCAGAAAGGTAGCAGAATTGAGCGGCCACAACGGAGCAATTTTCGCACTGACAGAAGGGGAAGCAAAACACATGGTGATTTCAGGTGCAGGCGACGGCTGGATTGTACAGTGGGACCTCAATAATCCTGAACAGGGGAGGTTGATGGTCAGAACCGATGCTCACGTGTATTCCCTGTGCTTCATTCGGGAGCGCCAATTGTTGCTGCTCGGCGATATGAACGGCGGCGTTCACTGGATCAGGTTGAATGCGCCCGATGAACAAAAGAACATAGCACACCATAAAACCAGCGTATTCTGCATCAAATATATTGAGGGACACGTCTTCACAGCAGGAGGTGACGGCTTTTTGAGCAAGTGGGCGCCTGATAAACAGCGCTGCACGGACAGTCTGCAACTTTCTACCCAGAGCCTGAGGACATTTGCTTGGTCAGAAAAGAGGAACGAACTTGCTGTAGGCAGCAGTGACAGGAGCATTTATATAGTCGACAGCAAAACCATGGCGCTAAAAACGGTCATCCGCGATGCCCACCAGAACTCCGTCTTTAGTCTTGCGTTTGCTCCTGAGCACGATATTCTGGTCAGCGGAGGTAGAGATGCCCGCTTAAAAATCTGGAGTGCAGCAGATGGTTACGGTCAGATCAGTAGCTGCGAAGCGCACTGGTACACCATCAATGCCATCGCATTTCACCCACGTGGGCACCTTTTTGCCACTGCCAGCCGGGACAAAACCATAAAGATCTGGGATACACACAGTGGGGCCTTGCTGAAGGTTATCGATACCATCCGCAACGGCTGTCATACCCGCTCTGTAAATACGTTATTTTGGTCAGACTTCAATTACTGGCTGGTATCAGGCAGTGACGACCGCTCGCTGATGATCTGGGAAATTGATGAACAGCAGTAATCTGTACCACAGGATTTTTATTATGTTGTGCTGAATTATGTTCACCTTGTTCGAGATTGCATTTACTTTCTATTAGTCATTGCAATTGGGCATTTGATTTTGCGGATCAGCAGCATGGTTTTTTATCGTGAATAATTTCACTGTAGATTTCATGCGGGCATTGTGGGTGTCAAGAGTCATATAAAACAAAATCCAAGCTATAAGGAAAAATAAGGACTGAAAATGAAAAAGGTAATTGTAGTTGCTGGCGCGACAGGGAATTTAGGTGGAAAAATAGTTGATGCTTTATTGGCAAAAGATGTGGAAGTGAGGGCTATAGTCCGCCTTGAAACGGATGCAGATAAAATTGAAGCGTTGCATAAAAAAGGTGTCAAGGTATTTCAGGTTGACACCAAAGATAAAGTAGAAATCTCCAAGCATTGTTTTGGTGCACAATGTATGGTGTCTGCATTGGCGGGTTTGGAAGAAACGATTATTGACGCTCAGAAAGTATTTCTTGAAGCGGCGATAGATGCCAAAATGGAACGATTCATTCCAAGCGATTATTCAAGTGATTTTACAAATCTGATAGACGGACAAAATAGGAATTTAGACCTTAGAAGAGCTTTTCATCGTCATCTTGAAAAACAGCCTATCAAAGCAACCACGATATTTAATGGTCCTTTCATAGATTTACTGACTACCGACATGCCTTTGATACTATTTAGGCAAAGACGTATCTTGTGTTGGGGCAATCCGGACCAAATCATAGAATTTACGACTACCCGCAACGTAGCGGAGTTCACTGCGGAGGCAGCTTTGGACAACGATACTCCAAGATACTTAAGAATTGCAGGTGACAGACTTTCCTGTCGGGATTTCGTAAAATTGCTTTCAGAACTTACAAATAGCCAATTCAGAATACTCAGACCCGGCGGCATTGGGTTGCTAAATTTTGTCATAAAACTTACCAGATTTTTCTCTCCGTCAGAAAAAGTACTTTACCCGGCCTGGCAGGGAATGCAGTACATGAGGGATATGATGGAGGGCAGAATTATTTTTCAAAAGTACGACAACGACAGGTACGGAAATATCAGATGGACATCGGTCAGGGAATTTTTGATGCATGAGAAAGTCGGCAAAACGAAGTAAAGGTGTGGATTACACAATTTGCAAAAAAGTCCTTTCTAATTTTCAGCATTCCGTGTTTTATTATATTTAGAAATAACCTATTCATTATTAGTGAGTTGAAAGTGTTATTCCTTTAGGTTGTGAAGTGTCAATGTAAATTTTTTAGTTTACTTTCCAGCCTTCGTTCAATTCACATCTTCCCTACTTTTTACCTGTCTACTCAACCATATGTTCGTTGCGTTGTTACTTGTGTCAATAACTCAAAGTACAAACGATTTTACTTATGAACGAGCGTATTGCGCAAATCAAAACGGCCATTGAGCCACTGCGTCAGCAGATTATCCACCACAAGTTATATGCTGCTATCAAAGACATTGACGACCTGAAAGTCTTTATGAAATACCATGTCTATGCCGTGTGGGATTTCATGTCGCTTCTGACAGCGCTGCAAAACAACCTTACCTGCACTTCCATCCCGTGGTTTCCAAAAGGCTCAGCCGATACAAGATTTCTGATCAACGAAATTGTGGTCGGAGAGGAGTCAGATGTAGATCTTCACGGCAACCGCAAGAGTCATTTCGAACTTTATCTTGATGCCATGCATCAGTGTGGAGCCGATACTTCCCGGATCGAGAAATTCACGAAGACGCTGGTTGATGGTGGCGATTTCGAAGCAGCATACCTTGTCTCCGGCACACCCGAAGAGGCACGCAGCTTTGTCGATTTTACTTTCAATGTTATCGGCAGCAACAAGGACTATTTGCAGGCGGCCATTTTTACTTTTGGTCGTGAAGACCTGATTCCGGGGATGTTCCTGTCGATTGTAAACGACATCCACAAAAATTTTCCTGACAGTATTTCTATTTTCAAATACTACCTCGAAAGGCATATTGAGGTCGATGGCGACCATCACAGTCACCTGGCCCTTGAGATGACTGCGCAGCTCTGCGGTAACAGTGCGGAGTTGTGGCAGGAAGCTGAAAAGGCAACCATAGAATCCCTGCACAGACGCATATCCCTGTGGGACGGTGCCTACGGCGAAATAATGCGTCGCCATGCTTAAAGTTTGGTCTGTCCGGCCATTGTTTTCCGAAAATAATTGGGGTTGCATTGGCCGGACATTTACAAAATGCTGTTAATTTTGCGGCGTTACCCGATTGAAAAACAAACAACAGTGGCCGATGATTTTGTCGTCTGTCACAACAACAGCCATGATAAACTGGAAAGCCGTCCCCGCACTCAGAATGCTTGCACCGCTGTGCACAGGCATTTTTCTGGCAACCGCTCTGCCTGATTTTTTTTCTTTTTCAACTACCGGCTGTATCTTTTTGCTGCCGCTGCTTTATATGCTCTCACTGCGAGAAAAGGCTTCCTATGCCCGGCGTTGGTGGTTTGGAATCTGTCTAAGTCTTTTCTGGCTTTTTGCGGGCTACAGTAGTGTAGGATACCACGATGAATACAGTCGCGATAATCATTTCGCCAAGCACATCCCTGATGTCGGAGAAGCTAGGATATTCCTATTGGTGGATGAGCCACCTGTGCTGAAAAGTAAAGTCCGCCTGATTGGCGAGGTCTCGGAATTTGCGGGGCGGCCTTCCTGCGGTCATCTGCTGGTTTATCTTGACAGCACAGCATTTGCTGCGGGCATTCGCTACGGAGATATTGTTGCTTTAAGTGCACAGGTAAAGCCAATCGCGCCATCCACAAATCCCTTTGCGTATGATTTTCAGAATGCGATGAAACTTAAAAATGTGCGTCACTCTGCCTTTGTAAAGTCTGAAACTGTACAATTACTGGCAAGAGAAAGAGCCAATCCACTCATGCACCTGGCCTACAATACGCAGGAATCGCTCATCCGGGTTTTGGGGAAGTACATTCAAAATGCTGATGCCCTGAGCGTAGGTTCGGCACTGATACTGGGATACCGAAGCGACATTTCTGAAGAGGTCACTCAGGCCTATGCGGATACCGGTGCCATGCACGTGCTGTCGGTTTCCGGTCTGCATGTCGGACTAGTCGCTTCGCTGTTTGCATGGTTGCTGGGTCGCTGGCGCGGAGGAGGGAAACAGCGGAAAGTGTACGATGCGCTGATACAACTGGCATTGGTATGGGGGTTTGCACTGATTACAGGGGCAAGTTCATGTGTGCTGCGGGCAGCGGTGATGTTTGGTTTCGTAATTGTAGGCAAGTCGTTTTCGCGGGATGCGAACACTTACAACGCGCTGCTCGCATCGGCATTTTTTCTGCTGCTTTACAATCCCTGGTTTCTTTTTGATCTGAGTTTTCAGCTGTCTTACCTCGGACTGCTCGGTATTCTATTCTTTCACCCCTACATTTACCGATACGGACTTCAAAAGGTCTGGTGGTTCAGCGAGTATTACATCATGAATCAGATTTGGAATCTTACTGCCGTATCATGTGCTGCGATGCTGACCACCACGCCGCTTTCGCTGTATTATTTTCACCGTTTCCCTGTGCATTTCTGGCTATCAGGTCTGGTGGTTGTTCCTTTGGCCACCGTGGTATTGTATCTGGGTTTGTTCCTTTTTGTCATCAGCAAATGGGGAGTACTGGCTTTCTGGACAGGGAAACTGCTGGAACAGATTATCCTTCTGATGAACAATGCGCTGAAGTACATCGGACAAATTCCGCCCGGAGTGCTGCGCGATTTCAGTTTGCAACCGTACGAGACGGCAATTTGGTATGTTGTACTCTTCTGTTTGGCCGCCGCTTTGTATGAAAAGAAAATGCGCTGGTTGCATGCCGTACTGGCTTTGAGTCTATTGTTGGCTTTGAATATTATCGTGGCAAACTACAGGGCTGCACAGCAGCATTTTTTGGTTGTTTACGACGCAAAACGGGAATTGCTGCTGGATATTTTTGAAGGAAGGAGGGTAGAATCCATTCAAAGCAGCGGCCTCGGTGAGAAAAAGGAACAGTTTACTGCGATGAACAATCGCCTGGCTCACGGGGTTTTATCAGTTGATGTAAACCGGACATTCTTGTCTACAGATTCCACAGGGATAAGATTGTTTTGTCACCGAGGTAAAAACATCATGTTGCTGCGGGATGGCCAAATTCCGGATGAGGTTCCAGTAGGTTTGTTGGTTGATTACCTGATTGTTTACGAAAGTCCGTGGCTTGATTTTAATGCCCTGACAAACCGCATACATATTGGCAAAATCGTTTTTACGGGAAGCAACAGACCAAAGTCCCTGGCGTTTTACAAGCGTGAGTGCCTGCGGTTGGGTCTGGAGTTTCACGATACAGGAAGCAGTGGTGCATTGACAGTACAACTTTAAGTCCTACAGATTAAAGTCAGAGCCGTCCGATTTTATACCATAAATTTATCAGGGCGGATTACTATCTTTGTGGCAAAATTGTGAAATGGAAGATTGGGAACTGGATTTTGAATGGTTGAAAGTCAGGCACAAGGTCAAGGATCTTTTGGGCAAAACCGACATTCCCGATTTGCAGGCGATACTTTTTCTGGTTGGGATACAGGAACTTGGAAGAGTTCCCGAAGGCACATTTACAAAGGAAGAAAAACGTGATTTGATGCACATCGCCGTTTGCCGTTTGCTGAGTTATGAGGGTTACTACGAATTTGAAGGGCGCGATGCCGATGGATGGCCCCACTGGAAACAGATCGCCCCATTTACCACCAAAGGCTTACCCGAACAAGAACGGTTGATCAAGGAAAAGCTCATACAGTATTTTGCGGACGAAAAGATTATTTGAACCGCAAAACAAGGTACCGATAACGAAATAGTAATTTTGTAAATGACCCAAAGTTAGGGGGAATATCAACAGAGATTTCTTATGAAAATTAAAAACGTACTCATTTTTTGCGCATCAGCACTATTGCTTGCTGCCTGTTCAAAACCCGTAGCACAATTCAGCTACCAACTGCCTAAGGGAAAAGTCGCTCCCGCAACCGTGGTTTTTGAAAACACTTCAAAAAAAGCGGATACGTATGAATGGGATTTTGGAGATGGAACCGCATCAAAAGAAGTGAAACCTCAACACAATTACAAGCTCTCAGGAAACTATTCAGTTGTACTGAAGGCAAAAAAAGGAACCAAAACAGCTATGAGCACCGAAAAAATCCACATTGACGCACCGGCTCCCTGCCTGGTGGAAATCGAAACCGATCTGGGAACGATTGTCTGCGAATTGTACAACGCTACACCGCAGCACAGGGACAATTTTATCAAAATCGCCGAGGCCGGCAAACTGAATGGAACGCTCTTCCACCGCGTCATCAAAGGATTTATGATCCAGGGCGGTGACCCGACATCGGTAAACGCTACTCCGCAGACTGCTCTGGGCGGCGGTGACCTAGGATACACTGTTCCTGCAGAATTTGTTGACAGTCTGATTCATCTCAAAGGTGCCATGTGTGCCGCAAGAACAAATAATCCGGCAAAAGCCTCGTCTGCTTCGCAGTTTTACATTGTGCAGGGCAAACCTGTAGACGACAAGACACTGGATATGCTAGAAGGCCAAGGCGGATTCCGTTACAGTACCGAGCAGCGTGAGGCCTACAAAAAGGCTGGGGGCACACCTTTTCTGGACAGAAACTATACCGTTTTTGGAAGGGTTGTTCAGGGCCTCGATGTAGTAGACAAAATTGCCGCCACGCAGACCGGACCAAACGACCGACCGGTGAAAGACATCAGAATGAAGGTAACTGTCATCAAGTAAAAAATACAAGGCCGAACTGAAATAATGTCGACAAAGCACACTGGAACGATGCTGGGAATAGATATCGGGGGGTCAAACCTCAAGGGTGCTATCGTTGATATGCATACCGGTAAATTCGTGACAGAGCGCTTCAAAGTTCGCACACCTGATCCGGCGAGCACTCAGGCCGTGGCAGATGCCGTGCAGCAGATTGTCAGGCATTTCGATTGGTCGGGACCTTTTGGTTGTGGGGTGCCGGCAATAGTAAGAAAAGGTGTCACGCTTTCTGCAGCCAATATTGACGATTCTTTTATCAACGCCGATATTCAGTCCTTGTTTTCAGCGGTGTGCGGCCACTCTGTTGAAATACTCAATGATGCAGATGCAGCCGGTATGGCAGAACTGCATTTCGGGGATGCGCACCAGCCTGGTGGTGTGGTCATTATGCTTACCCTGGGCACAGGCATCGGTTCGGCACTTTTTTCCGAAGGGCACCTGATTCAGAATACCGAGCTGGGACATCTCAAATTCGGTGATTCCATCGCGGAAAAATACTGCTCTGACGGCACACGCAAAAAGCTTGGGCTCGAATGGGATGAGTATGGAAAGCGACTGAATGAGTATCTGCAGCACATCGAATTGCTGTTTTCACCGGATCTGATTTTACTGGGAGGTGGAGGTTCCAAGCATTTTGACAAATACGGGCAACACATCAAGTTGAAATTTGCTGAAGTTAGACCGGCAAGGTTGCTGAACGATGCCGGAATTATCGGTGCAGCTTATTATGCCCACGAAAAACACCGCTCAGCCTGAGCCGCACATTTTTCAAATCATTAAATTCTGATAACGAACAGTGATTGATCTTCCGATAGTAGATACAGAAAATCCGAATTCGAAAAGACCCAAAAGACCCGAGTGGCTGAAGGTCAAACTCCCTGTGGGCGAGAACTACAAAAAGGTTCGCTCTCTGGTTGATAACTACAAGCTACACACCATCTGTCAAAGTGGCAATTGCCCGAATATGGGCGAATGTTGGGGCGAAGGAACGGCAACTTTCATGATCCTCGGAAATGTATGTACACGCTCCTGCAGTTTCTGTGCAGTGAAAACGGGACGGCCAAACGAATACGATGAAGATGAACCACGCCGCGTCGCAGATGCCATCCGACTGATGGGTGTAAAACACGCGGTGATCACGTCTGTCAACCGAGATGAGCTAAAGGACAGGGGAGCGGAAATATGGTACCAGACTGTTTTCTTGGTCAAACAGGAAAGTCCCTCTACCACCATTGAGACACTCATCCCCGATACCAGGGGAAACTGGGAAGCCCTCGAGCGGATGATCAGCCCTGGACAGGAAGTGGTTTCTCACAACATGGAAACCGTGGAGCGCCTCTATCGTATTGTACGCCCGCAGGCCCGATATGAGCGCAGTCTCGAGCAAATCAGGCGCACAAAAGATTACGGCAAGCGCACAAAATCCGGTGTGATGCTCGGACTGGGTGAAACCAAGGAAGAGGTGTTCCGCATTATGGACGACCTTGTCGCACATGGCTGTGATGTGCTCACGCTCGGACAATACCTACAGCCAACCAAAATGCACCTGGATGTAGCAGAGTATATCCACCCCGATCTTTTTGCCGAGTATAAAGAGGTGGGATTGTCGAAGGGTTTCTCATTTGTGGAGAGCGGTCCGCTGGTGCGTTCATCTTACCACGCCGAGCGGCATATCTGATGTATATTGTATCCTAGTTCACCGGAGAAATGGATACCTTGCCTCCAGTTCCAAAGTTTTTTCTGCAATCCTGTTTTTCAGTTGTGCTGACTCTGACGATTCAGGATGGTGCGGCCTATGGGCTTTAAGTCTTTCAATTTCCCAAACTTCGGCATATATTTTCCCTGTTTCTTCGCTGAAAAAACTCTCCCTAAACTGATCCCAGATGTAACCGATGGCCATTTCACCGGGGTGAATCATATCGGCATTGTAGAAGCGGTAGTCGCGCAAATCGTCCATTAGCATTTCGTATGCGGGAAAATAGTGTACGAATGGCAATTGCTTCTGCAGAGCCTCACAGCAAAGCAGAAGGGTTGATTTACTGAGTTGATTTTCGGTAAAACCATCTCGCAAGTGTCTAACCGGACTCACACTGACGATGATTTCAATATCCGGATTTTCCTTTTTTATTTTTTGCAGGACGGGGATCAGGCTTTCGGTACACTCTTCTACAGAAAGTCTTCTTTTTACAAAAAAGTTGTTCGGAATTTTATGGCAGTTGGCAACGATTTTGCCCGACTCACGGTATTGATATACCGTAGCAGAACCGAGTGTAAGGAGTATCCTCGTGCATTTTTTTGCCGACCTCCTTGCCCTTTCCAGTTCTGTGTCGATTTTTTCCAGTAAGGCTTCCCGGGAAGTGGAAGTGAATCTTCCGTGGTGCATAAAACTATGCCACAATCCTCCATGATCAACCAGATTTTCTTCCGGATAGGAATCCTTTCCGAAAATCAACAGTAGGGCCTCTGCGATGGAAACGGGGTTGTACAGAATGCCGAAAGGATTTGCATCAACGGAAAACCTGCCCGATTGCAATAGCCCCGACATGTTTTCGGCGAAGCAGGAGCCGATGGCGCAAATATGGTCGTGATAGCCGATTTCAAAACCAGCTTTCGGGTATGTTAATACGGTGCGGAATACATTTTTCATTTGTCAGAACCCGATAACCCTGGTCAGTCAAGCGTGATTTTCCTTCCCTGATAAAAATCCACAATCTTCAGTTTAAAAAGGTAGTCGAATCTGGAAATAATCAGGTCTCGTTCAGAGGTATCTAGGTTGTTGCGGGCGGTTGTCAATTCAAAAGTAGTTGCGGCACCAACCCGGTATTTTTTATCGGTGTTTTCAAAGGCGCCTTTCAGGGCAGCGAAGGTTTTCTCGGTTGCCTCCAACTGCTTTTTGGCAGCCTTTGCATTGGCCAGTGCGGCCTGGATATCGCTTTTCAAAACCTGCTGTGTTCGCTGGTTACTGAGCTGTTGACTGATGATGCCTATTTTAGCACGCTCTACGGCAATTCGGGTAATGCCCCTGTCGTAAACGGGCACCTGCAGGGACAGTCCAAATGCCTGTCCGAAGTGATCAGATAGCTGGTTAAAGTAGGTGTAGGTGCGGTACTGGTCATTGGAATAGGTCGGCCTTTCAAGTCCGGCACTGACCCTGGCGCCGTTGATATGGGTAATGTAAGGGACGCTCTGAATAACCGATCCGCTCGGCACTGCATTGTCTTTGAGTATGTTCTTCGGACTAGCCGTAGAATAGTTGCTGCTGAGGTTGCCGAATACGCTGAGTGTTGGCAGCCAGTCTGATTTTGCAATATTTTCATCTAGCAGAGCACTTTTCAACCGCAGTTCACCTGCCCTTATCTGGGGCTGGCGGGAGAATGCCTGGTTGAAAACGGTTTTTAGGGAAAGGCCCTCTGTCTCATTGTCAGTCGGTATAGAGATTTCCGGCTTTACAATTTTAAACGGCACCTCCGGATCGAGTTCGAGCAACTGACGGAGGTTAAGGTAACTGATTTCTATCTGGTTAAGCGTACTGACCAGCGACTGCTCGTTTCTTGCGAGCTGAGCGACAAAATCGAGTCGGTCATTTGTAGGTCTGGAACCGGCGGCGATGAGTTTGTCGGTGAGTTCAAGTTGCTGTTTGCTTTGATCCAACCTTTTTTCGGCCGCCGCCGCCTGCTCTTCTGCGAGCAGTACCGCAAGATAAGCTGATGCTACATTGAGCGAGATATTTTGTATCGTCTGGGCCAGGTCTGCTTCTGCCGCTTCCCGGTTTAGCTTCGATTGTCTGACAGTTTGGTTCACCCTGCCGCCATCATATACCAGTTCGGAAAGGTTGAGCCCGCCGCTGTTGAAGCCAATTCCCGTGTTGGTAAACTGGTTGGTTGCCGGGTCAATCACCCTACCGAAATTGTATCCGAGGTTGGTACTGAAATTCAGTGCGGGATAGCGCGAACTGCGCGCCTGACGGATGTTCAGCGAGGCATTGTCCATCTGCAATTGCGACTGCCTGATGGTGATGGCGTTTTTTTGTGCATATGCGATGCAGCGCTCCAGCGTCCATGCTTCCTGTCCGCGCAGAGTCACTGCCACAAGAAGGGCAGCCATGCCGATGATTCTGATTTTGTTCAACATCTGTAGCTGTTCACTTGGTGAAAATCAAATGTACACTTTTTTCGGCTCAAAAATAAGCAAGCCGAGAGCTTGAGACAAATTATTTGATAAACTGAGCAGAAACTACGACAAATCGTCTTCTAGTGCTGTAAAATTCGGGGATAAATGAGGGTTATTAGCAAAAAGGCAATGGCAAGGCCCAGCAATGCACCGGAAATGACATCGAAAAGAAAATGTACTCCGCAGTAGACCTGCGCGTATGCCACGCAACCTGCCCAGATGAAAAATGCAGTTTGTACATATTTTTTTCGCCGGAAAAGGGTCATGCTGAGTGCCGCCGCCAGCGCAAAATGATTTGCCGCATGACTGGAAGTAAAACTGTAGCCCGACCCACATGGAACAATATTGACAACCTTTCCAACCAGTTCCGGCTGGTTACATGGACGCGCTCGTTTGAAGGCATTTTTAACAATGTGTGAGCTGACTGCATCTGCAGTTCCTACTGTCAGAGCAACGCAGATGAGCACCCTCCAGAAATTCCAGCGGTACTTAGAAATGGTGTAGCCCAGCAACAAAACGTAGAGGGGAATCCAGTTGGAGGGTTTGCGGAAAAATGTAAAAATGACATCCGCAACTTCATGTCTCCACAGGCCATTGATGTAGTGAAATGTGGTATAATCGAGTTGTTTGAATAGTTCAAGCATGCAGCAGACAGGTTGTGTCGACTAGAAATCCAGTCCGATGGAAAAGTGTTTAACAGGTTTTTGAAACACGCGGGTTTCGATGCCCCAGGCGTAGTCAAATTTTACAAAATAACCGAAGAGGGTGGTTCGGAAGCCGTAGCCAGTACCCATAACAACGGGGTCGCGAAAGTAGTTCACCCTAATACTTACCGGACTGTTGGGATTGTTTTCCGGCAAATTGACAGTATTCAGCGGATTGTCGGTACTGAACAACTTGCCGTCCTGCCATGCCGAACCGCAGTCGAAAAAGCCCGTAGCCTGCAGATTTTTCAGCCAGGTTGCCCTGATGTTGGGAAAAAGGTAAAGCATCACCGGGATGCGGATTTCAGTATTCAAGAGGAAAAAGGAATTTCCGTTGCGGATGTTGCTGTAAAATCCACGCATCTGCGCCGCCTGGGTCAGATATGCATAATTTCCACCCGGGATAGCGAGGTTGTTGCCCAGTGGCGGTCGAAGCGCACCCTCAACGCCACCGATGACATACAGCATTTTTTCACTGCCAAAGGCGCTTGCACCCGTCAGTCTGATGGCGAGAATGGACCTCCTGTCAAGTCTGAGGTAGTGCCGAGCATCGAAACCGACAACTCCCATGAAGCCATTGGTTAGATCGAAAGCGCGTTCGCCGCTGAGCTGTATTCTGATGCCCTGCATGCCATAAGTGTACACTTTCAGTCTCGTTCCCACCGGTGAATTGTTGGACAACATCAGTACATTGTCGTATACATAGCTGACATTCAGTCCGATGCGTTGTTCGTTCCGACTGGGGGCTCTCAGCGTAGTCGAGTCGGTGGCAAGATAGATTAGTTTGTCCAGACGCAACATCGCACTCATTTTAAGACTGTGGAAGGTATTGAAAGGGAATGACCATTCGACTTGACCGACATCGGAAAGCAGACGCGATTTGTAGATTTCTGAAGTAGGCCGTGTTTCGGAAAACAGCGTTGCCTTGTGGTAGTAAGTGTATTTGCGGTCAAAGCGCCGTTTTTTATCGGAAATCCTAAGGTAGTATTCCTTGTTGTTGAACGACAAATCGCTACCCGCATTGGAAGCGCTATTCGTGGGATTGGTAGGAGAAAAACTACCCAGGGTGTTGAACTGTCCGTTGAGCAGTAACGAATACCTTGCCCCGATTTCCACCTGGTAGTCTTCAAACAACTCTTTCAGGGTAATTTTCGGGTGAATGCCCAGCGGGTTGATACCATACCCCCCAACAAACAGATCGGGCATACTGAGTATGGGTGAATTGTCAAAGTTCAGGAAGCGAAATTCGTCAAGTCTGAACTTGAGGCGGTAGGGGATGACCCTCGTACCCCGAAATTTATGTACCTCCCTGAATTGTTCTTTTTCCGTCAGACCATATTTCAGTTCGCCTTCAGGTGTAGTTGATTTTTTCTCTGCAGCGGTCTGCACCGGAGCCTGCGTTTTTGGTGCCGGATTGGGAAACTCGCTCTGGAAATAGTCAGCAAAGGGATCCGGTTTTGTTGCAGTTGTGTCTTTGCGGAGTTCTGTACTTTCCTTTTTATCGCTGTTGTCCTTACCCTCTTTTTTTATCCCCCCCTGCGACCGACTTAATTTCAACAGTTGCAGCTGGCGAAATGCCGTGTTCAGTCTGCTGGCCGATTGGCCTGCTTCTATCGCTGAAGTGGATATTCTAAATTTTCCCTGCTCAAAATAAAGATCCATCGCGGTGGAATCGGCTGCAAAGTGTTGACTGATAATGTTTCTACCGTAATTGCTTTGGCTGTGCTCTTTGGCCGCAGTACGGTACACGGGAATGTGCCAGAAGGTGTCTATGCGGGCGGTATCTTGCGCCGACAGTTTGCCGATGCCATCAAGCTGTTCTCTGGCGCCGTCCTTGTAGATGATGATGGTGCGGGTATGATCAAACACGGTATCGAGATAAGCGACATCTCTGTTGATAATACCGTTGGCATCGCTCAGGTATGCGAGGTATTCGCTGTTTATTCCTGTCGGATGACGCTCCTGAACAAGCGGTGTGGCTGTAATCTGAACTGCACCATTTTCTTTCTTATCCATGTTCAGGAAAAAAATATCGAAGTTGCCGGTGGGCAGTATGGTGTCCATTCTGACGATAGTAAGGGCCGTATCGGGACGATTGGATGCCCAAAGCAGTCCCCGTTGTCCCTTGTAGCGAAATACGCCTATATCGAGGTCGTCATAAAAGTCGTTGGTGATCCGGCGGTAGGTTCGGCTGACGGGTTTGTACATAAAAATATCAGAAAAACCGTTGGTGGTCGCAGACAATGCCAATTCGGCGTTGCTGAGGTATTCCATCGCGTAAACCCTCTGAAAATCAGGTGAAAGCAACTCGGTGTTGCCCTTTTTCAATTCAAAATCGTAGGTGTAGATTTTTCTGATGTCTTTTTGTTCATAGAGCACCGACAGCGCCCTGCCGTCCGGCTTCCAGGCGATGATGGGGTAGTCGTAGTCGGTACTTTGCAGTACATTGTAAAATCCGGTTTTTTTGATTTTCCGCCGTTTTGAACCTTCTATTTCCTGCACATATACACGGCATTTGCCGGCCTCGTTGCAAACGTATGCAAACTGTTTTCCGTCGGGACTAAGCTTTGCAGCTGAGATGGGTACATTGCCCCTGAATTTAATGTTTTTCGCTTCCGCAAAAGGCTCTTTGGAGGCCTGGTCGTTTTCATAGCGCTCGGTAAAATAGTTTTCCCATGCTTCGAAGGTTTTGCTGACAGTGCCGCCCAGGATGTATTGGAATCCGCTCTCGATATTCCGGTTGATTCGGGTCAGATACAGTAGGTTGGAGAGGGTTTGCTTTCCGTAGTGCAGACTGATGTAATACCAGAATGCATGTCCTGCCAGTTGGGGATTTTGCTTCGCAAATTTTTTGAATCCGGGAAATTCGGGATTGAGCACGCAGTCTTTCAGCACATTATCCAGCTCCGGATTCCAGGGTTCGGCGGCGTATGCGACGATGCCCTGTTTGAACCATGCCGGCAGGCTGTAGGAAACGGCGTTCTGCACCATTTCCTGAATATTGCTACCGAACAGCATAGAGTTGAGGTATATGGTGGCAATTCCTTCACGGATTTGTCGTCTCAGGTGCTGGTGGTTGCCGTCAAAGTACACGAAAATCCGGAATCCGTTGACCCTTCCGTTTAGGAGTTGCGAGATTTCCAGGTTGGATTGCAGTCGCTTACCCTGCGCAGCTTCCATCGCTGCAAGCGGGTGCTCAGAACCGGTGACGGGAAAAACCTCCTCGTCGCCAATATTTGCCTGTTTGATATCGGTCAGGTCGGTATAAACGATGATTTCAATCTTGCTGCTGATTTTATGTTCGAGCAGCGACTGGATTTCTGCATGATCGTATTCTGCCAGTTGTACTGCAGCCTGGGCCACGTTTTTGGCGGGTCCGTACCAGTAGGCACGGAAGTTCGGACTTTCATACTGCACCCACTCACGAAAATCGTCGTTGAACTGTACCCTGTTTTTTCCGAACTCTGTTTTCACCATTTGCCCGTAGGTGCAAGTAGCTGAAAAACAGAAGATAAGCTGTGCAAAAAGAAGCAAAGGTCTCATTTGTGGGTCGAACGTTGGGCAAAAGTAGTGGCTTGCCGCAAACGAATACTAAAAATGTAGACTTTTTACGAGATAACCAAATATTCGGTCGGCATTTCGCCCATTTTTCCTGTTGCGGTGAAATAGCAGGAAACGTTATTGCCAGAAGTTTACAATGGCATAGTATTTGGAAAACAGGTATTATATCGGTAAGGTTGGCCTGCCGATACTATCGTAATCAAATCCTTAATACTAGTTTACTTTCAAAAAATGAGAAAATTAATTTTTTCGTTACTATTCGCCGCTCCCATGCTGGCACTTGCCGGGGGAGAACCCATCAAACTTGAGTTTTACGATGGAGATATAAGTAAAATTCAAGAAACAGCCCGTACGGCGGGAAAGCTGTATTTCTACCATTTTGATGCGGAGTGGTGTGAACCCTGCACCCAGATGCGTGAAAAAACTTTTACGGATGAAATGTTGGCGAGTTATGTCGCAGACAATTACATCGCTGTGCGCATGGACATCGATAATTTTGACGGATTTGCGGTAAAAGAAAGACTTAAAGTGCAGAAAATGCCTGCGATTATCATCTTCGGTCAGGATGGCCGGGAGCTCGAAAGGCGAGAAGAAATGGTCGATGCCGAAAGTCTTTTGAACCTACTGAAAAAATGGAGATCTGTCCGCGAGGCCACTCCTGTGACGACTGCCAAACCGGCTGCAACCACAAAACCTGCAGCGGCGGTTAGCAAAGCCACTGACACCGCAAAAGAGGATCTGACTCCTGCCCCTGCGGTTGGCTTTGCAATACAGATGCTCATCTTGTCAGACCGTGAGCAGGCCCTGAAAACCAGGGATGCGCTACGCAAAACGCACCCGGACCAGCCCGTTTTCATTCTGGATGTAGATGGCGGAAATGGCAAAAAGACCTACAGGATTTTGCTTGGCGACTTTCCCACAAAAGCGCGAGCAGAGCAATACCGAAAAAGCAAGGCACCCAAGGGAATTGTAAAGGATTTATCCACCCTCTGAAATAGCGAAAAGCCCGGCAGTGAATATTCTGCCGGGCTTTTTTGTTTTCGCAAAATAGGTTCATGTAATTGCTGCTCCTTGCAAAAGGGTTGACCCTTAGCCGCGAAAGCGCGAAAACGCTCTTCGCGCTCTTCGCGCTCTTTGCTGCAATAAATAATACCTTGGGCAGCGCTATCCGGTATTGACTTTAGCCGCGAAAGCGCGAAAATGATCTTTCCGCTCCTTGCGGCGATTAATTTAATAAAAAATATTTTTCAATAACTTTT
>CANHEE010000030.1 GCA_947459655.1 Lewinellaceae bacterium | reverse complement strand
GCAGTCATCAGAAAGGAGATCAAGAAAAAACCCAAGGACCTACATTTGCTGGTGACGCTGGGTAATCTTTACGCAAAGAAAGGAGATGAAAAAGCCGCAACGGAATCTTACGAAAAGGCGATAGAAAAACTCACCCCGGAATTGTACTACATCACCAGACTCGCGCAGGTTTTTACTAACCTGAACAAGTTCGATTATGCCATAAAGACTTATGAAAAGGGTGGGGAGCTTCTGAAAAGCAAGTCGCAGTTCGCATTTTACCTTGGCGATTTGTACCGGAACAAGGGCGATCAGGTGCCCAAGATGATTGAAAATTACCTGCTTAGTCTTGAAGCCAATGCCGGATATCTTGGAACACTGGAATACTACTTCCAGCGCTACCTCAGTGATGAGGATCACAAAGAATTGCAATCCCAATTGTACACCTTGCTTCAAGAGCAGCCCGACAACGTTGCCTACTCGGAGTTGCTGGTATGGACTTTCACCAATAGAAAGGATTATAAAAATGCGCTGCGACAAGCAAAGGCGCTGGAAAAACTAATCGGCAACAAGGGTGATAAAGTAAATGGTATAGCCCAGGCTGCAGAACAGGACAAGGATTACGATGCTGCCATCGCCGGATACGATTATCTTGTCAGCGACATACCCAAGGAGGGAAACAGGTATTTCTACGATGCAAAGAAAAAAGCCCTACTTTGCAAGAACTATAAAGTAACGGAAAGGCAGGATTTCACCCGTGAGGATTTGCTAAATCTGGAAACTGAGTACGAGAAATTTCTTGCAGAAAATGAAAAGTCCAGGCTGACCGCGGAAATCATCGCACAACTTGCTGATCTGGAGGCATTTTACTTGAAAAACCTTCCGAAAGCGATATCGCTGTTGCAGGATATGATTGCCTATCCGGGACTGAACCCCGCAACCATGGCAAATGCAAAATTGAGCCTCGGCGACTTTTACCTCATGAATGGTGACCGCTGGGAGGCGACCCTCCTGTATTCGCAGGTGGACAAACAATTCAGAGATGACATCATTGGTCACGAGGCCAGATATCGGAATGCCCGACTATCATACTACACAGGAGATTTTGATTGGGCGCAGTCGCAGTTTGATGTGCTAAAGGCCTCAACTTCCAAGTTGATTAGTAATGATGCGCTTGATTTATCGGTATTTCTTATGGACAACACGGGACTTGATACCACCACCACAGCAATGAAAATGTATGCCACGGCAGAGCTTCTGGCCTTTCAGAACCGTTTTGATGAGGCATTCGGTAAACTGGATTCCATCACCATTCTTTTTCCGGATCACACTCTTGCCGATGATATTCTGTGGACCAAGGGACAGATTTATCTGAAGCAACGCGAGTGGTCGAAAGCAGAGGCGGTCTTTACAAAAATTGTGGAAAACTTTAAGGAAGAAATAAGGGCTGACAATGCGCTGTTTGCACTCGCAAAATTGAATGAAGAGCATCTCAACAACGCAGAAAAAGCAAAGACCTTTTATGAAAAACTGTTTATGGAATACAGTTCAAGTATTTTTGCAGTTGACGCCAGGAAAGAATTTAGGAGATTACGCGGAGATAAGATTAATTGATAAAAATTTGATGAAACAGATATGAAAGACGAGATATTGAAGCAGATGAAAGACTGGGAAAATGCGCACCGTGACAGGCAGAAGAAGTTCCGAGAGGAAGTTTATCCGGCGATGTCTTTTGATGACAAATTGATCTTTTGGCGTAAGGAAGTTTTTCAGGCCATGCAGTTCCAGGAAGAGAGTGGTAAAGACCCATATGAAGCTTTCAGCAAAGACTGGCTGGACTATCATCTGAGCATTGAACCTGATTTTATGAAAATTCTGGATACAATCGTGCAAAAACTGAGTTTGAAGGCTGATCTGGTAAAAAGCAGATTTAAAACTACATAACAAAAGCCCCCGAAGTGCACGCTTTGGGGGCTTTCGTTATTGCTATTGGGGGAAAAATCCGTTATGATTTTTCCTCTTCTTTTTTCTCAGTATCTTCGTGATGAGCTGTTAGGTTTTCAACAAAATTCTCGATTTTCTCTGCTGCGACCTCTGCGACTGCCTGAACGGTATCAATGGCATCTTCCATTGCATTTTCAAGTGAATCGACAACATTTTCAGTGGCCTCAACAGTTGATTCCACCATGTCAGATACCTTTTCGCGTATGCCTTCCGAAGGCTTTGATGTTGCTACGGCCTCGGTTTTTTCCGTTTTGGCTGACGATCTTTTCGCTTCTTTTTCAAGTGCAGCAGCAAGTGATTTTTCCACTTCTGCTTTAGTGGCCATCATTTCGTCAAGCTTGGCTTTTTTGGATTCATACCTTTCGGTAACCATTCTCAGTTTAGCCTGGCGTATCTGTGCTTCGAGTTGTCCCTCTGTGCTGCTGATTTTCTTTTGTTGAAAATCAAGTTCCTCTTTGTCCCGATTGGCAGAAACTTGCATTTTTTGAATGGCTGCGTTCAGGCCATCCAGTCTGTTCTGGATTCGCGCAGAGGCTGAAGAAAAATCACTGCTGCCTCCATTTGCGGCATTGCGTTCTCCTTTGGCCATTTTGAAAGCACTGTCCAGTCTTTCCCAAACCTGATTTCTGTGGTCTCGGGTCATCACTGCAGCTCTGTAATCTGCCTGCATTTGTTTGAGGTCTTCAAAAATTGCTGCCGATTTGGGGTTGGATTTGATTCTTTCTTCGATGGCATCCAACATCGCCATAAAGCTATTGTGTGCTTCGGCAGATTTGGTTTCAAATTCGTTGTTAAGCGACGTCCGCATGTCCTTCAGTTTGACGAACATGGTGTTGATTCCGTCTCTCAGGGCATCGGCGTGTTCTCGAAACAGATTGCGTTCCTGTACCTGTTTTTGCACTTTGTCCCAGAAGTTCTTAAGTGTATCCCACATTCCGGCATCGTAGCTGCTCAGCTTGTCCACTTTCTCTTTCAGCTCCTCCAGTTCGGCGCGGTAGGCTTCGTTCAGTTTGGTAGAAAGCACCAAAAAATGCCACTCTGTCTGTGCGCGCTGTATTAGGTCCCCCTTGTCAACTTTCAGGTGTTCGGGGAGGATGCTGTCGGCAATAGTCAGTTCGCGTTCGATGTGCTGGTGTCCTTCCGGAAATGCTACCTCCGTGCCGTTGCGCCATTCTTCCATCATCTTGTTGGTAAATTCCTCGGTTGCTATAGCTTTCGGAAAAGTATACACATCCACTTTGTTTGCATCCGGGCGCAATTCAAGCCCGATCAGTACTTTTTCGTTTTCGGCATCAGTGCCCCAGAGTACGAGTTTAGTCTTCATTTACTGTATAATATGTTTTCGTTGTAATACCCTCGGTGGTTACCGGTTGAAAATTATTAGGGTGTAAAAATAGTACATTCAATAACGACAAAATACCGGAAAGGTTACCTGTTTCACCCAATTTGAGGGAAAATGAGAAGTCCCATACGGGAGACTGATTGCTGAACATTATGCCACGATTGATCTTCTCTTTTGATCCGGAATCGACAGCTGATTTTTACTTTTCCGAAAAGCCTGCCTGTCTGGGTTTTACTCTTTTCATGACGGCCACATCCCATGCGTAGTGCTCAGTAGACGGCGCTTCTATTTTTTCCCAGATGAGGTTGCCGTTTTCAAGGGTCAGAGAGGCTTTCCCCTTGTCGTCTTCCCTGTAACTTTGGAAAGTAAATTCCACACTCTTCTGATTTGTATTCCTGAACCAAAAAGCAATATCAGTGCTGTCGATTGCACAGTCCATTTTTGAACCTTTCTTGACCAGGCCGCAGTAGGTTCCAATCAGGGAGTCGCCCTTCTGGTAGATGTGCAGAGAGAAAGAGTTGTCGTCATCGGATTTTTCCCAGGCCCACTGGCCCACGAAAGTATCGGCCTGCTCCTCGTGTTTTTTCTCGGCCGGTTTGCAGCCCCATGCCTGAAGTATTATGGCGATGAGCAGAATAAAGCTGGTTAATGTTGCAGATAAACGGGTCATATCATAGTTTTTCCAGAAGGAAACTGGTCATTTTGGTATATAGGTGTAGCCTGGCATTGCCGCCGCGGATACTGTGGTTTTGGTTGGGATAGAAGTACGTTTCATATTGCTTGTTGGCTTTAATCAGCGCGCTACACAGTTCGACGGAGTGCTGGAAATGCACATTGTCATCGGTAGTGCCATGAACGAGTAGAAGATTGCCCTTCATTTGTCCGGCAAAATTAACCGGTGAATTCTCTTCGTATCCCGTAGCATTTTCCTTGTCGGTCTGCATATACCTTTCTGTGTAAATATTGTCGTACCATTTCCAGTTTGTTACTGGTGCAACTGAGATGGCTGATTTGAAAACGCCTGAGCCTTTGAATAGGCAGGAGGTCGCCATAAAGCCGCCGTAACTCCAGCCAAATATACCTATTCTGGTTGGGTCTACCTGAGGGAGGGTTCCGAGGTATTTCGCAGCTTCTATCTGATCTGCTGTCTCGTATTTGCCAAGCTGTTTGTAGGTGACCTTCTGGAATTCTTCTCCTCTTGCGCCGGTTCCTCTGTTGTCAACGCAGGCCACAATGTATCCTTTTTGTGCAAGCATCTGAAACCACCAGTAGTCTGATCCTTTCCAACGGTTGAGTACCTGCTGGCTTCCGGGACCTCCATAGACGTACATCAGTACCGGGTATTTTTTCTTCTTTTTCAGTTTTTTTGGTTGAAGCATCCACCCGTTGAGTGTTGTCTTGTCGCCAGTTGTAAAACTGAAGAAAGAAACATCGGAAACGTCCTTGTCTCGTTGTAGTTTTTCAATTTTAGCATTGGTTTCCAGGTCGCGTATTTTCTCTCCATTTCTGTTGTAAACGGTGTAGGAAGGAGCTCGGTTGATTGTTGAGTTTTCAAGAACAAAATAATCAAATGTACTACTGAATTCTGCGGAATTGCTTCCGTTTTGCGCTGTCAGCAGTCTTTTGTTCGCGCCATTCAATTCAATGCTGAAGATCTCCCTATCTGAAGGATTCTTTTCTGCAGCCTGGTAAAAAAGCTGCCCTTTTTCTTCATCGATGCCGTAAAAATCGGTTATGTCGCAGTGGCAGGCGGTTATATTGTTCAAGGGCCTTCCTGACATATCATGCAGGTAGATGTTGTTGAAGCCGTCCTGTTCTGAATTGATTAGAAAATGCTTTTTGTCTTTCAGGAAAATTAAAACGGTGGGTACCTCGATGTATCTGCTATTGGTTTCTTTCAAAAGTGGGTAGATCTCGCCGCTGGTCGCGTCTGCAATGAAAAGCGTCATCTCGTTTTGAAGACGGTTCATGTGCATCATGCACAGTTTGTTGGGATCCTGCGTCCACAAAATGCGCGGGTAGTAATCGTCCGGACCTTCATCACGGCTCACTTTGGTGTTCTGTCCGGTTTCGGTATCGTAAATATATACGGATACGGTTGAGTTGGGTTGTCCTACTTTGGGGTAGCGGTAGGTGTAGGGAGTAGGGTAGACATCATTGTTGAAGTAGTCCAGCCTGAATTCCGGGACCTCTCGCTCATCGAAGCGAAGGTAGGCAATTTTTTTCCCGTCGGGCGACCAGCAGAAACCCTGAGAAATGGCGAATTCTTCCTCGTAAACCCAGTCTGTTGCACCATTGATGATCTCATTGATTTTTCCGTCTGAACTGACGGTAGTCACTTTTCCGGAGTTCAGGTCTTTGAAGTATAGATTGTTTTCGCAAACAAAAGCAACCTTATCTGCACTGGCATTGAAGGTAGCGTATTGCTGTGGCTTGTCGAACAGAGCAGTACTTTTCATGCTTTTTAAATCATAAATGAAGTACTTGCTTCTGGTGGAACGCCTGTAGATGTATTCAACATCTGATGACAGTAAAATCTTTTTTTCGTCCCCACTAAATTTGTAGTCTTCAAAAATGCCGCTTATACCGGCATTTTTGATCTGCAGGAGTTCACCGTCAGGTTCTCCTGTCGCTATATTGTAGGAGTTTATATACTGGACCCCATCCGTTTTTTCCAGTTTACTGTAGTGTATCCCATCTATCAGGAAATTGAATCCCTTGTTTGAAGCAACAGCAAAGGTTCCGTTTTGCCAGATTTCCTCCAGTTTTATCTCTTTCTGGGCGGAGGCGAATGGCGAAAACAGCAAAATAACCAGCGAGAGGAAATAAGTTTGGTGCATAAGCCTGCTTTTTATCTTCAGAATTATTTTTCTCTGAAAAAGATGGAGATCGGTGAACCGGTAAATTTGAAATTTTCGCGGAGTTTGTTTTCCAGAAAATTGCGGTAACTGTCTTTCACATGCTTGGGATAGTTGCAGAAGAACGCGAACGAGGGATGATACGTCGGTAGTTGCGTTACATACTTGATTTTGATCTGGTGTGCCCTATGGCTTGGTGGCGGAACGGCTTTGATGATTTCCTGCATGGTTTCGTTTAAAACAGAGGTTGTAATTTTCCTTTTGCGGTTTTCAACTACCTCCATAGCGGTTTCTACCACCTTCATGATGCGCTGTTTTTCCAGTACAGAAACAAACAGAATCGGCACGTCATCAAATGGCCGGATACGTTCCCTGATTTTTGCCTCGTAGTCGCGGGCAGTATTGGTGTCTTTTTCAATGAGATCCCACTTGTTGACCACGATGACGATGCCTTTGTTGCGTCGTTGCGCGAGGTGGAAAAGGCTCATATCCTGAGATTCGATACCATCGGTGGCATCCATGACGAGTAAAACCACGCTGCTTTCCTCGAGTGCATTAATGGCCCTCATGACAGAGTAAAACTCAAGGTCCTCATGCACTTTGGACTTCTTGCGGATACCTGCAGTATCAACAAGAATAAAATCATAGCCGTATTTCTTGTAATGTGAGTTTATGGAGTCTCTTGTCGTACCGGCAATATTGGTGACGATATTGCGGTCTTCGCCCAATAGTACGTTGGTAAGTGAAGATTTTCCCACATTTGGCTGACCAATGATGGCAATTTTGGGAATATCCAGTTCTTCCGGGGCGTAATCTTCCACCTTTTCGGTGATGCTATCGAGCAGGTCGCCGGTACCACTTCCCGTGAGTGCTGCAATAAAAAAGACATTGTCGAAACCAAGACTATAGAATTCATTGGCTTCCAGCATGCGGCTGCCGTTGTCCACCTTGTTGACTGCCAAAAAAACGGTTTTGTCGGTGCGGCGAAGCATGTTGGCAACCTCCTCATCGAGGTCGGTAATACCGGTGGTGGTATCGGTTACGAAGACGATAATTGTCGCCTCCTCGATGGCAATGCTTACCTGTTGTCTAATGGCCGCTTCAAAAACATCCTCAGAGTGCTGCACGAAACCGCCCGTATCGACCACGGTAAACTTTTTTCCGTTCCATTCGCACACGCCGTATTTGCGGTCGCGGGTAACTCCGGAGATGTCATCAATGATGGCATCTCTACGTTCCACAAGACGGTTGTACAGGGTAGACTTGCCCACATTGGGTCTGCCTACTATGGCTACTATATTACTCATTTTCTGATTGTTGTGTTTTTGGAAAGTCCGGCAGATAACAATTGTATCCGGACAATGGGGTTTATATGAAATTTCCCGCAAAAATAGAGAAATAATTGTGAATAGCGGAGAATCGGGTAATTAACAAGCAGCGGAACTGCAAAATTCCGCTTTATTTACCGGAGGATGTCATCTGGCTGTAAAAAACGCCCGGCGGAATGCAAAAGCGATTGAATGCCTCGGCATCACCGATAAAGACATTGAGGTCTACGCTTCCTTCGATACCGTCAACTCTGCCTTTGTGGCCATACTGCCAGATTTTAAACTGCTTATCATTGACCAGCTGGGGCCGTACACTGCTATATTTGGCAAGCCACAGCGGATACTGGTCAAAATTTCCTGCAACGTAATTGTAGTAAAACTTCAGGTTGGTGTAGATGATTGGTTTGACCTTGTATCGCGCCTCTACAATATCGAGCCAGGCCTGCATTCGGGAAATAATCATCTCTCTGGATGCACCATCGTCTTCCTCAACATCCAGTACCGGTGGCAAATCGCCCGGTTCCAGGGGTACTTTGTCCATGTAGTTTTTTGCCTGAGCCAAAGCTGAAATTTTGGGACGGAAAAAGTGGTAGGCTCCCCTGCGCATACCCACCTGTTTGATAGACGACCAATTTTGTCCGAAATGTGTATCGGTCAGGTTGGCTCCTTCAGAGGCTTTAACAAAGGCAAAATCAAATCCCTGGGCTGCCACAAGATCCCACCCGATGTAGCGCTGGTATTTGGAAATGTCGATGCCTTCAATTTCGTATTCGGAGCTGCGTTCGGTTGCTCCGTCGATGAATTCCGTTATGGGCGAAATCAAAGTACAACCTGTACATGTTGGACAATCGCTGCATTTCAACGCAGCAAAGTAGACAGCAGCGCCGGATAAAATGATGGCGATGATAATATACCTTGTCTTGATCATGTTTGGTTCCTAAGCTATCGGCAGCTCTTCTTAAACTTGTGGTAAAATTAGGCTATAATCCATAAAATATCAATAATTTTGCGGATTAATAGTCGCCCAACTTCCTTTCATTTCGGGTTTAATTTTATCAACGCAAATGGGCAGTATCAAAATACACGACAGCTGGAAAAATGTTCTGAGCGATGTTTTTGAAACGCCATATTTTCAGAACATCAGACAGTTTCTTACTGCTGAAAAGCAGCATGGGAAACTCATTTATCCGCCTGGAAACCTGATATTCAACGCATTTGACTCAACGCCCTTTGATGAGGTAAAAGTTGTGCTGTTGGGCCAGGATCCCTACCATGGTGCCGGGCAGGCAATGGGGCTATCATTTTCTGTGCCCCGTCAGATGCCGATTCCGGCATCGCTTCGAAATGTATACAAGGAGCTTGCCGATGACCTTGATTTTAGCATTCCTTCACATGGCGACCTTTCAGCCTGGGCCGGACAGGGTGTGCTAATGCTTAATGCGATTCTGACGGTTGAGGCAGGAAGGGCAGGTTCTCACAAGGATATTGGCTGGCAAAAATTTACCGATGCTGTGATAAGAAAGTTATCGGAAGAAAAGTCCGGTCTTGTATTTTTGCTCTGGGGCAATTTCGCCCGAAGCAAGAAGGACCTGATTGACGGAAACAAGCATTACATCCTCGAGTCGCCCCATCCCTCACCGTTGGCCGGGAATGCGTTTTTGGGTAACCGTCATTTCTCTATGGTTAATGAAATTCTGCTGAAGGAGGGCAAGAAACCCATCGATTGGCAGGTGTAGTATTGTGGGCAGATGCTTATAGATTTTCTGTCAAAGTACCCCATAGTGTATACACGCTGTGGGGTACTTACTAGAAAAGGGTCAGGTCAATACTGTCGCCAGGATACAACTTTTCGCTTTTTTCTTCCTTAACCGGCTTTGGCGGGGTTTCTTCTGCTATTTCCTTGATGTTTGTCAGCAGTTGGTCGCTGACTTTATTGCCGATGGCTTTCCATCCTTTCACATCCACGAGGCTTGCAGGCTTGAGTTCTCCACTCATTTTTTTTCCGTCTATTTTCATGGAATACTGGACTAGCGGTGCCTCTGCTACAGATACATACAGGAGCTTCGAGTTTTTGTGGTCTGACAGGTAACTGAATTTTTCGTTCAGTTTGCTGGTCTCGATTTTAAAGCGCTTGACCATAGTCCATCCTTTGTTTCCCTCATAGTGTACCGCACTGATCACTTGCTCAGGATTGAATTTGCCGAGATATGCAATGTTTTTCATTTCATATCGGTTGGTCAGTTCGTAATCGGTCATCTCATATGTGCCATCGTGGTTGAGAACGAGTATCGCATCTCCGGTATCGAAGTTGCCAAGAAGTCTGCCCCGGCCATCGGTGTTCAATCGCGCGGTAATGTCGTCGAACCAGATTTGTCGTGCCCCCAAGGTAGATTTGCCTGCCTCCTTTTGTGATATTTTCACGACGGGGTATTTGGTCAGTATATTTCCCTGAGAACCGCGCCCTTTGATTTCCAGCTCACCGAAATCGTAGTCAAAAAGTTTGTTCTTGGCCTTGCAGCCCTGGGACAACTTAACGTTGATGACTTCCGATTCACCATTTGGGTTTGTGGTGAAATACAGTACCTTGGAGTTTGGATTTCCCCTGGTAAGGTCGTATTCCTTATCACGTGTGATGGCGGTCACGTTGAACCGCTTTACGTACGAGGTACCTTCCTTTCCGTCTGTATAAACCATGTTATATGTCGTGCGCTCATCAGCTTTGTTCCATACGGCAACCTGGATGATGTCTTTGCCAACGAATGTCTTGTCACTGATTTTCGTGACGAGAAACTTGCCATCTTTTCTGAAGACGATGATGTCGTCAATATCTGAACAGTCGCAAACGAACTCGTCTTTTTTCAATCCCATACCAATAAATCCATCGGCACGGTTGACGTACAATTTGGCATTGTTGGCTACCACTTTCGTGGCTTGAATATTGTCAAAAACGGTTATTTCTGTTCTTCTTTCACGTCCTTTGCCGTATTTTCTCAGCAGCTCCTCAAAATAGGCAACAGCAAAATCGGTAAGGTTAGCAAGGTGATGTTTTACTGTAGCAATCTCATTTTCTAGATTGGCAAGTAGTTCGTCTGCAGCGAATTTATTGTATTTGGAGATTCTTTTTATGCGTATTTCGGTGAGTTTGGTGATGTCCTCAACGGTGATGTCCCGCATCAGTTGCAAGCGGGTATCCCCGCTTTTTTGCTCCATTCCAGGTGTGACAATGTACTTTTTGAGTTCCCTGTCAATGGTTGTAATGACCTCCTCCCAGGATTCACACTCCTCAATTTCGTGATAGATCCGGTTTTCAATGAATATTTTCTCCAGACTTACAAAATGCCATTTCTCTTCAAGTTCAGCCTTTTTGATTTCAAGTTCCCATTTCAGCAGTAGCCTCGTGTTTTCGGTAGAAATCCGCAGGCAGTCTGATACTGTAAGGAAGTGAGGCTTGTTGTCGATGATGACACAAGCATTTGGGGAAATCGATGATTCGCAGTCTGTGAATGCATACAGCGCATCGATGGTTACATCGGGTGAAACGCCCGGCAGCAATTCGATGCTGATGTCAACATCCTTTGCTGTGTTGTCCGTAACCTTTTTTATTTTTATTTTTCCTTTGTCATTGGCTTTGATGATGCTCTCAATAAGTGTCTCTGTCGTCACGCCATAAGGCAGTTCTCGAATGGAAATGGACTTGTTGTCTACCTTCACAATTTTGGCCCTTACCCTAACTTTACCTCCGCGCTGTCCGTCCTGGTAGTCGCGTACATCAATCAGTCCACCGGTCTGGAAATCGGGGAACAATTCCGGTTTTCTTCCTTTCAGCACTTGAATGGAAGCCTTGATCAGTTCGATGAAGTTGTGGGGTAGCAATTTGGTTGACAGTCCGACAGCGATTCCGTCGATTCCCTGCGCTAGAATGAGTGGAAATTTCACGGGTAGTGAAATTGGCTCTTTTTTACGACCATCGTAGGAAATCTGCCAGAGTGTGGTGTCGCCATTGAAAGCCACCTCGAGTGCAAATTTGGTAAGACGTGCTTCAATGTATCGCGCAGCAGCAGCCCGATCGCCGGTGCGCACATCACCCCAGTTTCCCTGCGTGTCAATAAGCAGATCCTTCTGGCCAAGGTTGACCAGTGCATCACCGATTGCGGCATCACCGTGCGGATGGTATTGCATGGTTTGTCCGATGATATTGGCCACCTTGTGGAAACGGCCATCATCCATTTCCTTCATGGCATGAAGTATGCGCCTTTGTACCGGTTTCAGTCCGTCTTCAATGGCGGGCACTGCTCTTTCAAGGATTACGTAACTGGCATAATCCAGAAAGTAGTCCTGATACATACCGTTTAGGGTGATAACTTTGTCGTCGCCTTCTCCGTGGGAAGTGATTTCGAGGGTTTTGTCCATAGATGTACTAAAAGTGCGGTTAGCTGCGCAAAGTTAACACATTATTCCAAATTAATACCAACGGGAAATGCCACCGATTCTCCTGATTTTGCATCGAAAAACGGAAGTTGGTTTTTTCCTTTATCTCACTATATTTGCACAATAAACGCTGAAAATGAAAGTCGCTTTAGTACAGTCTGAACTGATATGGGAAAATAAGATGAGCAATCTTATGCGTTTCGGCAGAATCATCCACAACATGGAGGAAAAGGCAGATCTGATAGTATTGCCCGAGATGTTTACTACCGGCTTTACGATGCGTGCCGGCATTCTTGCAGAGCCTTTGGTAGCCTCAACATTGCTACATATGCAGGAGTGGGCTGCGTTCAGCGGAGCTGCCATCTGTGGCAGTTTTATAGCAGAGGAACGCGGATATTTTTACAACAGGCTGCTGTGGGTGCAGCCGGACGGAACCCATCGGCATTACGACAAAAAACACCTGTTCGGACTTGCCGACGAGCCCCGGCACTATACGGCTGGGAAGAAACGGCTCATTGTGGAGTGGAAGGGCTGGCGAATCTGTCCGCTAATCTGTTACGATGTTCGGTTTCCTGTGTGGAGCAGAAACGATCATAGTTACGATCTTCTCATTTACGTTGCCAACTTTCCGACCCGCCGTATACACGCATGGAATTCCCTGCTGGTCGCAAGAGCCATCGAAAACCAGAGCTATACAATCGGTGTTAACCGTATCGGTACTGATGGAATGGACATCGATTATCCCGGGGAATCCTGTGTAATTGACTATGAAGGAAACACAATTATTAGGAAAGCAAATGAGGATGCGGTGATTTTTGCCGAACTGGATCTCGAGAAACAACAGCGTTTCCGCAACAACTTTCCGTTTCTGAATGACCAGGATGCATTTTCGCTTCTCTGATTTAATTTATCTCATATTATAACGCGCTATGTTCAGGACTTATCTGACATTACTCTCCTTTTTGACTTTCTGTACCGGTGCTACAGCACAGGCCGAAAAATATGCTCCGGGCATCAGTCCTGAACGTTTAAAGAAACACCTCGAAATTCTCACTGCCGATTCTCTCGCTGGACGGGAGACAGGAACAGAGGGAAATGTCAAGGCGGGAAATTATATTGCTAGACATTTCGCTTCGCTGAGCATCCCGCCGCTACAAACTGGTTCATACTTTCAGGACATCGTTTTTACGGCCGAGGAGTATGCAGAAATAAAGGTGCGCATCAATGAAAAAGATTTCGCAAACAACTGGGATTTCTACAGCTTTGCTGCCTATAATTCAGATTTTCAGGTAGAAGAGGACGAAGTCGTTTTTTTGGGATACGGCATAGATGATCCGGCATATAGTGATTACAATCAACGCGATGTAAAAAATAAAATACTGCTCGTCTTCTATGGCGAACCTGTCTACAATGATAGCATCTCCTGGATCAGCAAACAGGCCAAGCCATCTGCTTGGACGACTGATGTGGGTAAAAAGGTCGAGACTGCAAAAAAGTACGGAGCAAAAGCCTTGCTCATAATTGATGGAAATTTGCAAAAAAACATGAACGCCTACCGAAACGCCTACCTGAATGGCAGCATGAAAATGGGCGATGGATTGCACCCGGAAACGAATTTTTGCAACAGCATCTATATTTCCACAACCATGGCAAAGGAAATCATCGGAAAATCTTACGACAAGGTGGTGGCGCTCCGAAAAAAAACCGAGAAAAGCGGCAAGCCCGGTTATCTCAAGCTGAAAACCAGGTTGATGATGGTGCAAAAGAAGAAAATCCGCAAATTGAACAGCAGAAATGTGCTTGGTTACATCAGGGGGACAGATCCCAAACTGAAAGAAGAACTGGTTGTTGTCACTGCCCACATGGATCATCTTGGCAAAAAAGGGGATGGAATTTACCGCGGAGCTGATGATGATGGCTCCGGCACCTGCGCTGTGATGGAGATCGCGAGGGCTTTTGCGGAGGCAAAAAGCAAGGGTGAAGGTCCACGCAGAAGTGTACTTTGTATGCTCGTTACCGGAGAAGAGAAGGGTCTGCTGGGTTCAGAATACTATGCCACACACCCTATTTTTCCGCTGGAAAATACGGTAGCCGATGTTAATATTGACATGATTGGTAGAGTAGATGACGAACACAAGGACGCACCAGAATATGTGTATATTATCGGTTCAGACAAAATTAGCTCCGACCTTTACCAGATCAATGAGAACATGAACAAGGAGCATACCCGTCTGAAACTGGATTACAAATACAACGATGAAAATGATCCGAATCGGTATTATTACCGCTCAGATCACTACAACTTCGCCAAGAGGGGTATTCCCGTGGTTTTTTACTTTAACGGCACACATGCCGACTACCATCGGACTACAGATACCATCGAAAAAATCAACTTTGAACTACTGTCAACTAGGGCCAGGCTCGCATTTTTCACAGCTTGGGAAATTGCCAACCGAGAAAAGCGGCTGGTCATCGATAAAAAGTCCAACTGAATATGAAGAAAATCACCTTTATTGCCCTTTTTCTGTCACTTTGGAACCTTAGCACTTTTGCACAGGACCAGAATGAAGAGGCACTGTTCATCAGAGGAATTTACGACAAGGCACTGACCCAGGGTCGTTGCTATCCCTGGTTGCAGCACCTGACCAAGAATATCGGAAACAGAATAAGCGGGTCGACCTCGGCTGCGAAAGCGGTTGAGTGGACCGCTCAAATGCTCGACACCTTGGGTCTGGATAGCGTCTGGTTACAGCCCTGCATGGTTCCTCACTGGGAACGGGGAGGCAAAGAAGAGGCACATCTGATTGCTTCAAAATCGATGAAAAATGCCTCGCTGAATGTGCTTGCGCTCGGAGGATCGGGTGCCGGCAAAGTAAGGGCAGAGGTAATTGAGGTGAAAAGTCTTGATGAAGTTGATAAACTTGGCGAAGCTGGAATCAAAGGCAAGATTGTCTTTTTCAACCGCCCTATGGATCCAACGCAAATTGGTGTATTTTCGGCCTATGGGGGTGCTGTTGATCAGCGCGTTGCCGGTCCGGCAAGAGCTGCTAAATATGGTGCAGTAGCGGCAATAGTGCGCTCCATGACTACCCGAATAGACGATTTTCCACATACTGGCACCACTGCTTTTAACGATGTAGAACCTATTCCTGCGGTTGCGGTGAGTACGCGGCACGCGGAAATGTTGAGCAAGCTGATTCAATCAGAAGGCAGTGTAAAAGTGTTCATCAAAACCAATTGCCGTAAATTACCCGATGCCCCATCACATAACGTGATTGGAGAAATACGCGGTAGTAGGTTTCCTGATGAGTACATCGTAGTGGGCGGCCACCTCGATTCCTGGGATGTCGGGGAGGGAGCACATGATGACGGGACAGGCTGTGTGCAGTCTATGGATGTACTGAACGTATTGAAGCGGACCGGTTACAGGCCGCAACGCAGTATCCGTTGTGTGTTGTTCATGAATGAAGAAAATGGACTTGCCGGAGGAAAGAAATACGCTGAAGAGGCAGAGCGAAAAAAAGAAAAACACCTCTGCGCCATTGAATCGGACAGCGGCGGTCATACTCCTCGGGGACTGAGTTTTGACGGAGAAGAGGGCGTTTTTGTGCCAGCATTCAGGAATATATCCGCCTGGTCTGAACTACTTGAACCTTATGGTCTCGTACTTAAAAAAGGCGGAGGCGGATCAGATATCAGTCCGCTGAAAAAACAAAAAGTCATGCTTTGTGGACTCAATGCTGATTCCCAGCGTTATTTTGACTACCATCACACAGCAAACGATACCTTCGAAGCGGTTAATCAGCGTGAACTCGAACTTGGAGTAGCGGCAATGGCGAGCCTGATCTACCTTTTGGACAAAAACGGGCTGAGCAACCAATAATAAAACCATACAAGGGTAAGATGTCAGAAGACCAAATCAGCAAAAATGGCAGCAAACTGCTGCTCTCAGGGCTCCTACTCCTTCCGGCAGTACTGGTCATTTTTGCGCCTGCTGTTTACTCATTCAAGTGGTTTGTAGACTATTCTCTACAGGTCATGTTCCTTTACCTTGGGCTGGGTTTTGTTTTTTTGTTTCTCACCCAAAATTATTGGTTGTCATTGAGTTGGGGTGCCTGTATATTTCTCTGCATGTTCCTCAAATACACCTCCAATCAGGCGTTTTCGTTTGAAAAACCCAGTGGTGGAAAAATAATAACGGTTGCCAATTACAACATTTCATTCGTTGATAGCATTCAGAACATTGTCGAGAGCATTCGTAAAAACGATGCACAGTTGATTTCAGTGCAGGAAGTGACACCCGATCTGGATACGCTCCTGCTGAGTGCCCTAAAAGACAAATATCCCTACTATTGCAGCCTTAAACGTGCAGATTTTTACGGAATGCAGATTTATTCCACTCTGCCTTTTGAAGAAATCGACACATTCCAATACGGCGACATTCCCAATATTTACGGCAAACTAAAAGTTGATGGTGTGCCAAATGGATTTGCTTTTATTGCGTCCTATTGTCCACCTTCGTACAGCAGTCAGACCTACCTTCAGCTCAAAGCGCAGTTGAGGGTAATTGCTGAACATGCGAAAAATGCCAAAGGCCCGATTGTAACAATGGGTACTTACAATACCGTGCCGTGGTCACCTGAAGTACAGGATTTCAAGAGAATTGCAGGATTAAACGATAGTCGCCTTGGAATTGCGCCCACGGCTGCCAGCTCCTCCAATCCACTTTTTCAGATACCCATAGACCATATCTTTCATTCAGATAAACTAAAATGCACCAATTTCAGGGCTTTGAGCTATAATGAAAATGCCCATCTGGGTATTGAGGGCTCTTTTGAAATTTTACCCTGAAATTCCAAAAAACACCAAAATGTCTAAAGCTGCGCTAATATTTTTGTTGATAACCGGATTCGGTTGTCTCTCGGCACAGGAGCAATTGGGCGTGCGGCTTGACAGTTACACGGGAATGCAAACAGCCTTCTTAAATCCTGCTCATACTATCAATTCACCACAGAAATGGACAATTAACCTCGCTGGAGCTGGACTTTTCTTTGACAATTCTTACTTGTACGCCGGAAATGCCGGCACTTTGAAAATGCTCAGAAATCCCGAGAAAATAAAGGTCATCACTGATTATAAAAATACTGCACCGCCAACCGATGCTATGCTGATAGATTTTTACCGAAATTACAAAAGTGCTTACCTTGATTTTCAAACAAAAATCAATGGTCCGGCTGTCTCAGTGCATCTCGGCAACCGTCACAGCGTGGGTTTGTTTTACAATGCCAGTCTCAGACTTGAAGCGCCCCGGATACCGCAAAGTATGAATTTCCATACGCTGAATGAGCTCCCGGATGCGAAGGAAATTACCGTAGAACCTGTTCAGTTGCGCATGATGGCATGGGATGAAATCGGGTGCAACTACGCGTACAGGTGGGAGACCGACAAAGGCAGTTTTCAGGCCGGTCTCAATTTGAAATACCTCAGGGGATTTGAAGCGGCTTACCTCAGCTCTGATGCATCGCTGACCTACAGCAGAACAGGAAATCAATTCCAGCGCTTCAGCCGACCAGATGCTGCCCTTGCTTACACTACCGGCAACTTTGAAAATCTAGATGCTGGTAAATACGGACTTATTCCGCAGGGTAGGGGCGTGGGAATAGATATGGGTTTCTCATGGATAGCTCCGGTCAGCGACGATAACTATGCCTTCAGATTCAGTGCGGCTTTGAATGATATCGGGAAAATCACCTTTACACCCACGGCAGCCTACCATTACATCAACAAAATCAAAGGTGACCACTACAACCTGAATGCCCAGCTCGATGCAGTAAAAACTCTTGGACAGGGTATAGCTAAGCTAACAGAAATCGCCACGGGGGATAGTCTGAACACCTTAAAGAGCAATTCATTTGCCATCGCAACGCCAATGTCGCTGTGCCTGATGGCGGATCATAGGTTTTATAAAAATGCTTATATAAGCTTTATCGTACAACAGCGCGTGCTACAGCAGTCCTCTCCACTGCATAGGGGAAACATGATTGCGGCCGCAGTACGGTATGAGCACCGCTGGTTCAGTGCAACCATACCACTCAGTTGGTACAACTACAAACATTTCCGTACAGGTCTGGCTGCCAGACTGGGTTTCATTACCATTGGTACCGATGATTTTTTCAGCTGGAGAAAGAAGAGAGAATGGACCGGAACTGATTTTTACATTGCAGTGCTGCTCAATCCTGTTGATCTGAAATTGACACGTGGAGGGCCAGTATTCAGCAGAGCAAAAAATATCAGGTGCTTTCAGTTTTAGACTAATGAAAGTTCTGAAATGGTCAAAGAAGTGCACGGGAGGACATTTCATTTTATTTTGTAAGATTTATTGCCGTATATTGGATTTTCAATTGACAGTATTAAAATTCGCAGTGTTATGAATCAGGTTTCTTTGCTTTGTATAGCCAGTTTTTTCAAGGGTGAGGATTTTTTGCGTGCGGCAAAGCAGGAGGGCTGCAGGATTTATCTGCTGACTTCAAAGAAGCATGAGCAAAGGTCCTGGCCCTGGGATTCCATCGATGAAACATTTTATGTTCAGGATGACGGATTTGATCACTGGAAAATGGAAGATGTGGTTGCAGGACTTGCCTATGTAATGCGTAGCCGTAAAATTGACCGCATAGTCGCGCTGGACGATTTCGATGTTGAAAAAGCGGCGCAGCTGCGGGAGACTTTTCGTGTTCCGGGTATGGGGCAAACCACCGCGCGGTATTTCCGTGACAAGTTGGCGATGAGACTGAAGGCTGCCGAGGCAGGAATTAATGTTCCTGCGTTTAGTGCCCTTTTCAATGATGATGAAATTCATTCCTATATTTCCAAAACTGAAGCACCGTGGTTGGTCAAACCAAGAGGGGAGGCATCCGCCACGGGAATCCAAAAAGCAAATTCACCTGAAGAATTGTGGCAGATTATCCATGCCCTCGGTGAAAAGAGGCATGAGTATCTGGTAGAGCAGTTCAGACCCGGTGATGTATACCATGTTGATTCACTTAACTTCGACAGGGACGTCGTTTTTGCACGTGTCAGCAGATACCTCTCCACACCGATGGATGTGGCGCACGGCGGGGGGATATTTCGCTCTGTCACCATAAAATTTGGCTCTGCTGATGATGTAGCACTGCAGCAGATGAACCGGGAGGTGATGCAGGCATTCGGCATGAAATACTCAGCTTCACATACAGAGTTTATCAAGTCGCGTGAGGATGGTAAATATTACTTTTTGGAAACCGCTTCGAGGGTAGGAGGTGCGAATCTGGCAGAGATGGTGGAAATGTCCTCAGGCATCAACTTGTGGGCAGAGTGGGCGAAGCTGGAAGTTGCAGTGGCCCGGGGAATCCAATACAATCTCCCTGCACCACGCATGGATTATGCGGGCATTATTGTCTCGCTTTCCCGGCACCAGTGGCCCGATAGCAGTGGTTTTGCCGACCCGGAAATCTGCTGGCGCATGAAAAAGGAATACCACATCGGTTTGATTGTCAAAGCTGCGGAGGAAGAACAGGTTATCGAATTGCTGGAGGGCTATGCCGAGCGCATAAAGATTGATTTTCATGCAAGTCTACCCGTTTCTGCCAAGCATGCAGATTGATTACAAAAATTTTAACCCTTAACAAAAAAGTTATGGCTCTGATCAAACCCGTAAAGGGAATGCAGCCCCGTTTTGGTGAAAATTGTTATCTCGCTGAAAACGCTACTATCGTAGGTGACGTGATTATGGGAGACGATTGCAGCGTTTGGTTTCAGGCGGTCATCAGAGGCGATGTTCACTACATCAGGATGGGCAACCGAGTCAATGTTCAGGATGGTGCGGTGATTCACTGTACTTATCTGAAAGCCCCCACCACCATAGGTAATAATGTTTCCATCGGGCACCGTGCGTTGGTACATGGCTGCACTATTCACGACAATGTATTGGTGGGAATGGGTGCTATAGTGATGGATCATGTTGTTATTGAGGAAAATGTACTGATTGCGGCCGGTGCAGTGGTTCTGGAGAATAGTCGCCTTGAGTCCGGACACATCTACGCCGGTGTGCCGGCAAAAAAGGTAAAAGCACTCGATGCTGCGACGTTCAAAGACACTATCGAACGCATTGCCAACAATTACGTGATGTATTCCGACTGGTTCAGGGAATGAAATTGCAGTTGGCGGCATGCCAACAAAAATGTCAAAATAAAGTCAGTTTTTCATCTCTTACAAAGCGACAAAATGCCATTTTTGCGCGCCTATACAGGCTTCAAAAGGCAACTCGATATTAGCATAAAATTTAATAGGTAAAACTATTGGGAAATCTGCCGAAAGTTTTTTATGTTTGCAGTCGAATTTGAAATGAAATTCGTCTATTCAAGGATGTTACGCCGTTGCTTTTCCCTCGCAACGGCGTTTTTTTATTGTTTACCGGATTTTATCGCCTCCAAATTGTAACAAATTCTTCACTTTCAGCGTTTTCATACGGCATTTTGAAGATTATTAAGTTCATCGTAAAAGTTCAAATTTAGATATGTCGCAATACCACTCGGATGTACAGGCTGTTGATGCGCTCGCGCAATCCTACAGGGATTTGTCAAAGGAAATTGGAAAAGTTATCGTCGGGCAGGAGGAAGTCGTAAAGGCAGTGATTATTTCGTTGTTTTCCAACGGACACAGTTTGCTTGTTGGGGTACCGGGTCTGGCAAAGACATTGTTGGTCAGTACCATTTCCGAGGTGCTCGATCTTGATTTCAAGCGCATTCAGTTCACGCCCGATTTGATGCCTTCGGACATCACCGGTTCCGAGTTGCTGGATGAGGCGCGCAACTTCAAATTTTCGAGAGGGCCATTGTTCGCCAATATTGTCCTTGCCGATGAGATCAACCGTACGCCGCCCAAAACACAGGCTGCCTTGCTTGAAGCGATGCAGGAGCGATCGGTGACAGTTAGTGGTGTTCGGCACGCCCTCCCCAATCCGTTTTTCGTATTGGCTACCCAAAACCCGATAGAGCAGGAGGGAACATATCCTTTGCCCGAAGCGCAGCTTGACCGCTTTATGTTCAATATTCCGCTGGATTATCCAACTTATGAAGAGGAAATTGCGGTGGTAAAGGGAACTACAGCAAATGTAAAAAATCAGCTAAACCATATCGTTACCGGTAATCAGATTGTTGAATTTCAGCAGTTGATAAGGAAAATTCCGATTGCTGACAATGTGCTTGAATACGCTGTGGGGCTGTCATCAAAGACCAGACCTGGTAGAGAGAAGGCTACAAAAATGGTGAACGACTACATTTCCTGGGGAGCAGGTCCCCGCGCCTCTCAGTATCTTGTGCTGGGTGCGAAATGCCACGCTGCCATTACGGGTAAATATTCGCCGGATATTGAAGATGTGCAGGCAATCGCCACATATGTATTGCGGCATCGAATCGTCCGCAATTACCGCGCAGAGGCGGATGGCGTCACCGAAGAGGCCATCATCAGAAGTTTGTTCTGATACAAAAAAGGGGCTGTCCAACCGGATAGCCCCTTTTTTATTGCCTGTATTCGGAAACGGAATTATGCATGCTCTTTGTGTTTGTTGTATACCAGCTGACAGACCTTATCCATTGCCTTAAAAGTGGCGACATCCAGTTTGGGTACAGCGGCGATGCTGGTCAGCGTGGTTACGGCGTTGTAAAGAATCTCATTTTCTTTCCTGGCGATGCGTTCGACGAGATGCACTTTGTTGCTCCCCTTGGGCGATTCAGAGACGATTACTTCTTCGGTATGCTGATCAATGGCAAACAAAAAACCGGTGTTCATTTCTATTTTTGATTTTGTTAAAAAATTAGTCGTGCAAATGGCAGCGCCCGCTGGAACTTGTGGTTCTGTTTCTGCATCTCATCCCTTTCTGAGTGGTCCCGGTACATTGTGTGGAAGTTCCTGAATCGGTATGTGTAACCTTCTTTGAATGACCCGTAGATTTACCCCTTAGAGTATTTCCATCACAGCAGTTGTTGCCCACTTTTTTATTGTGCACTTTGCAATAGCAGCTGTTTGACTTGCTTCGATTGCATTTTCTGCACAACAACTGTATGTTTGAGGCATCGCTTTCGCCGCCGCAGGAAAATGGGATTATATGGTCGTACTCCAGCAGTTCAGAACCTCCGCAGCACTGGCAAATGCCACCATCCCGCGAATAAACAATCTTTTTGGTTGTACTGGAAATATTACGGCTCTGAGAAAAGCAGGCTATGCTCAGGAGCAATAGTGAGAGGATTAAAGGTAATTTTCGCATGGTGTTTAATTAATTTGTAAAGTTGATTTTCCAAATCCATCTGCTGGTGCAGAACCCTGATAATTTTCAGTTCTTGATATGGGTTTTCAACTGAATAAAAAATGATATGTGACTTAACTCTTGAGTGAAAATATCCCTCTCCAATGAAACCAAATGAGGTTCAGGAATGTGGATGAGTACACAGGTATTCAATCTCGTAAAAATCAAATTAAGGTACCTATCCGCCTGTGCAACAAACCAATTTTCAACTGTATACAGCCATATTTCTTCAAGGGCGCTAACAGCCTCTCTACTCAATTTGTAAATCATTCAGCAGAATATTTGTTGTGCATATCTTCCACAAATCCCTTTCTGTCAAAATGCTCTACAAACCCCGATTGCTCACCTTTTTGAAGAGCTTTTATTAATTCCGCTCTTTTGGTTTCCTCCTGTTCGAAAATTTCTAATGCAGCTCTGACAACCTCGCTGGCGGATGAAAACCGCCCCTCTTTTACCTGCTTACTGATAAAATCCTCAAAGTGATCTCCCAACAAAATTGATGTATTTTTAGCCATAAGTTACTTTTTAAAGATGCCGATTTTTGGTATCTAATCAAGCTTGTTTTGACAATTTCTTATCATTTTTGATTTCGTAAAACAATCACTAGGAAAATTAATTCAGATAGAGGTTTTAATCACAATGTTGGATAACCAACCTCTCCCACACAAACCTCCACAAATTAAACCATAAAATTTCATCCGCACAACAAATGTAACGGAATTATTATAAGTCTTCTTGGCCTGCCTTTTCCGCTTCTTTTGCCATTCACAACCAAAATTCAATCATAGCCCTTATCTTTGGCTTTTATCAATCAGAGGCTTATTGTAGCTTCAACCCACAAATGCTCATAGTATGCAGATTGCGCTTTACCAGTTCAATGCCCACATAGGTAATTTTGAAGGCAATACTAGGAAAATGCTCGCCGCAATTGAGGAGGCCAAGGCCATAGGGGCAGACATTATCTGCTTTCCGGAGCTTGCCACCTGCGGCTATCCGGCTAGTGATTTTCTGGAATTTGACGATTTTATTCTGCGATGTGAAAATGCCATCATGGAACTCGCGCGCGCAGCTCAGGGGATAGCGGTTGCAGTGGGTTCGCCGACCCGAAATCCTAGGTTGGAGGGTAAGGATCTGTATAATTCGTGCTACTTTCTGGCCGACGGCGTAGTCAGACATATACAGCACAAAGCGTTGTTGCCGACTTACGATATATTTGACGAATACAGGTATTTTGAACCTGCGACAGAATTCAATGTCGTTGAGTACAGGGGAAAAAAAATTGCCCTGTCCGTTTGCGAAGACATTTGGAATGTCGGCAATGAAAATCCGCTGTACACCATTTGTCCGCTGGATGAGGTCATGGGTCAGAAACCGGATTTCATCATAAATGTTTCGGCTTCGCCCTTCAATTACCTGCACCGCGATGAACGCATTAATGTGTGCAAAGCCAATGTCGAACGCTATCATATTCCGCTTTTTTATGTTAACCATGTCGGCGCGCAGACGCAGTTGATTTTTGACGGCGGATCTGTGGTGACGTCTCCCAACGGGAGAATCTACGACGAATTGCCCTGGTTTGAAGAGGGTATGCGGATGTATTCCCTGGAGGACGTGATGAAAGGCGAAAGGGAATGCGTGCAGGAAAAAGAACCGATAAAGCTGATTCACGATGCACTTGTATTGGGTATTAGGGATTATTTTCAAAAACTTGGACTGAAAAAGGCCATTCTGGGTCTTTCTGGTGGAATTGACTCTGCCCTTACAGCCGTCCTTTCGACAAAGGCGCTGGGAGCGGAAAATGTAAGGGGCATCCTGATGCCTTCGCAATTTTCCTCAGAACACTCGGTCGACGATGCCATAGATCTGGCCCGAAATCTGGGAATGGAATACGATATCGTGCCAATTTCTCCCATGTACGACAGCTTTCTCCAAGAACTGAAGCCACATTTCTCAGGTAAACCGTTTGATGTCACGGAAGAGAATCTGCAGGCCAGAATTAGGGGTACATTGCTGATGGCATTCTCCAATAAATTTGGCCACATACTGCTGAATACCAGCAATAAAAGCGAAATGGCCGTGGGTTATGGTACACTCTATGGCGACATGTGCGGTGGACTGGCAGTACTGGGCGATGTCTACAAAACGCAGGTCTATGAGCTGTCTGCTTTTGTGAACAGAAATAATATTGTGATTCCCGAAAATACGATTGTAAAACCACCATCTGCCGAGCTTCGTCCGGGACAGAAAGACGCCGATAGTCTGCCCGAATACGACCTTCTCGACAAGGCGCTTTTTGCCTACATTGAGCAGCGAAAGGGACCGGGTGAACTCATCAAAATGGGATTTGATGAGGCGCTGGTAAAGAGAATACTTCGGCTGGTCAACATGAATGAGTTCAAGCGCCACCAGGCAGCTCCGGTGCTGAGAATTTCTCCTAAAGCATTCGGACCGGGGAGAAGAATGCCTATCGTCGCAAAATACCTGCTGTAAACGGGTTTTATTTTTTACCGGAATGGTTTTGCCAGAATCGGCTGACGGGGTATTTTATGCTTAGGCTAAAGTTGAATAGGTCGCCCGTAGAGCGCAGTGTTCCTGAGTAGGATTTCCTGTCGATGCGGTAATTTATGGAGGACTGCGCCACAGCGCTAAAACCCTTCATGTATCTGGCGCCCAAACTGGCGATAATTCCCTTTGCAAAAAGCATTTCGAGGTGTAGTCCCGTTTCTGCAAGCACGTAGAACCGTCTGAAATCGTAACGGAGAATTGCAGAGTATTGGTCAGATAGTATAGGTGCTATTTTGCCGTAAACACTGTCCCTGGAAAAACTGCTGTTGACAACTCCTGCAACTCCCGCAACAGGTTTTATCCTAATTTCGGGAATACCATAAAAGATCGGTATGGTGGCCTGCAGACGCAGTGGAAACATGTAGGTTCTCATGGAAGGGAAATCGTACCTGCCATCATCACGTCGAAAACCGAAATCTGTGCCATATCTGCTGAAGTAGATTCCCATTGAAGTACTGAAATGCCTGTTTAGTTCCTGCTCAAGGTAGATACCGCTTAGTCCACTGGCAAAGTTCTGTCGCTTGTAAAGTTCGGTTCCATTGTCTTTGAGCGTGTATAGTTCACTTTTCGGACCGATTTCTGCACCCAGGTAGGTAAAATTCCTGTACCGGTGTTGTGCCCGGACTTGCTCAGGAAGGCAAAGTGTCGTAAAAATGCCCGCTAAAAACAACAAAAAAGTCAGGTGCTTCATTTGAAATTATCCATTCAGGCCTGTCTGGAAATGAATTTTTCCCATACCCGGGCAGCGATTTCGGAGGTCATTTTCTCGATGTAGTATGCCCCCGCGGCGGGGTCAGCCACGCGGTCAATGTAACTTTCCATTTTCAGCAAATGCTGTACATTTCTTGCTATCCTGCGTTGAAACGCAGTTTCACCTTTTTCATCTGATGGCTTAACAATCAGGCAATCTACTCCGCCGATGGTAGCCGACAATGCCATTGTTGTTGCACGTATCATATTGGTATTCTGTTCGTTATCGTACGAGTAGTTGTCAAAAGCAGCGCTAATAGGTGGCGTTTCCAATCCTCCGATTTTGTAGGCTTTCTGCACATGCAGCCAGAGTAATTTCAGCGCCCTGATGTTGGCAATTTCAACAAAGTACTGTTTGCCAATTGGCAATCGGAAACGTATGTGTTTGTGGATTTCATGGACCGGCATTCCAAGGTCGCTCAACTTGTCCATTGCGACAACAGCATTCTCAAGACAAGTTAGTAGCTTGTCTTCAGCGTCGAGTTGTGTGTCAGCACCAACCGCCAGCAGTTGAAAACCCGGTAATGCAGTTTTGGCCCAGCTCATCAGTCGGCCGATTTTCTCCCAGATTTCGGGCTTGTCTGCCGAGTAATATGATATAGACCCCCTTATTTCTGCAGGATTAAATTCCCTCGCTGTCACCTGATTACTGAAATGTTTCAGCACTGATTCCACCAGCTCCAAATCATCGGTTTCCAAATTGAAATGCACGGAGATAATCGGGAGTTCAATCCCGTCGAAAAGGGCTGCCATATCGGCTGAAGAAAGGTTTTTGCTGATGTTGATTTCAAGGGCATCTGCACCGCCGAGCAGTCCCTCCAGTGCTGTTGCATTGGCCTTCCGGCAATCAACAACCGTGATTTGCTCGGCAATCTGCCAGTTGTTTCCACTGCGACTTGCGAGCGGAGAAGTCTGTCCGATCTCCTCTTTCGTATAGAAAGGTTCAAAGTTCAGTTCATTGTTCAGGTGCCAAATGAGTTCGCTGTAGGGTTTTCCCTTGAGGTCTTTTTCTATCTGGTTTTTCCAGCTGTCTTTGTTGGTGGGGCTGAATTGTTCGAACATATCGGCAGATTTCATTTTCGGATTGTACTGCAAATTTAGGCTTTATGTTTTGATAAGCAGTGTATTTTTAGCGAAAAGCGTTAATGCCACTTTCCGTTGAGCATCACTTTTTCTATCTGATTTGCACTAAATCGGTACGGAAGGTAGGAGAGTGAAGGCATTTTTCGGGTTACAAAAAGATTCGCAACTTTTCCGCGTTCGATGCTGCCGTATTGATCTGCTAGTTCCATGGCAGCTGCTCCGTTGATGGTTGCCGCATTGATTGCTTCTTCGGGGGTCATGCGGAGTTTGATGCAGGCGAGCGAAACCACAAAATTCATGTTCCCCCCCGGGCTGCTTCCCGGATTGAAATCAGAGGCAAGTGCTATAGGCACATTTGCATTGATGAGTTTTCTCGCGGGAGGAAAATTCGGATCGTTAATAAAAAACGGAGCAGTGGGCAACAGCGTGGCTATTGTGCTGCTGTTTTGCAAAGCCTTGATTTCATCATCGTTCAGGACCTCCAGGTGATCCACAGAAAGGGCCTTGTGCTTTACACAAACATCTATACCGCCGATAGAATGAAACTGGTTGCTATGAATTTTGGCTTTCAGTCCATACCGACTTCCTGCCTCAATGATGCGGTTGGTTTCCTCTGCACTGAATGCTACTTTTTCACAAAAAGCATCTATATAATCTGC
>CANHEE010000029.1 GCA_947459655.1 Lewinellaceae bacterium | reverse complement strand
ATCCCCTATGAAACGGTAGTGGTGGGACTTGCAGGAAAAAATGAAGCGGCAGCAGCCCTTCCCATGCTGGATAACTTCTCCGCTTTTCCAACAACCATTTTTGTCGATAAAAAGAACAAAATCAGAAGGGTTCATACCGGTTTCAACGGCCCGGCTACCAGCCAATACGAGGCATTTGCAAAAGAATTTGACAGCTTCATCAGAAAACTTCAGGCCGAATAATGACGATCGGATTCTCACCCTGCCCAAACGATACTTTTATCTTTGATGCCATGGTCCATCATCGCATAGATACGGAAGGACTGGATTTTCAAGTGGTAATGGAAGACGTCGAAGAATTGAACCGTCGCGCTTTCCGGGAAGAACTCGATATCACAAAACTCAGTTTCTTTGCCTTTACTCAGCTTGCCCAACCTTACATTCTGCTCAACAGCGGCAGCGCCCTGGGAAATAACTGCGGCCCCCTGCTGATAGCCCGAGAGAAAAATGAGGACTGGAGAAACAACATGCACAACTGTAGTATTGCCATCCCGGGCAGGAACACAACTGCAGGTTTCCTCTTGAAATTTGCTATACCCGAAGCAGAAAATACATCAGAAATGCTTTTTTCAGAAATAGAGCATTCGGTACTTGAAGGAAAAACAGATGCGGGCGTCATCATTCACGAAAATAGGTTTACCTATGAGCTAAAGGGACTCGTCAAACTGATGGATCTCGGCGAACACTGGGAGAGTACGACAGGTTTTCCAATACCACTCGGAGGAATCGTCACCAGAAGAAAATACCCCGCTGAACTCCAGCAGAAAATAGACCGGGTTCTCAGGAGGAGTATTGAATATGCATTCAGTAATCCGTCAGAAGTCATGCCTTTTGTCCGCACCAACGCACAGGAAATGGATGAAAGTGTAATGAAACAACACATTGGGCTGTACGTGAACGAATACTCCATACATCTGGGAGAGAAAGGCAAGAGCGCTGTGCGCTACTTTTTTGAAAAAGCAACAAATGGAGTATTGCAGCCGGATTCCTTGTTTGTCTGATTTTTTACCATTTGATCGTGAAATTCATACATTTTTTTCGAAGCAATACATTTGAAATAATTGCACCACAAAACCATCTTATGCAACATCAGATTGAATTCATCAGAAAAACCAGATCCAGCTTTATTCATGCCTGTAAACACCTGAGCATTGAGCAACTGAATCACATCCCGGCAGGATTCAACAACAACATCATCTGGAACTTCGGACACATTATCGTTACACAGCAGGGACTTTGCTACGGCCTCTCAGGACTACCACAGAAAATAGATAAGGATTTCATCGCAAGGTTCAGACGGGGATCAAAACCCGAAAGCTTCGTCAGCTCAGAAGAATACAGCTACCTGCAGGAACTCAGTACGAGCCTGATAGACGAATTTGAAACAGACCTAAAAACAGGTATTTTCACGCGATATACACCCTTCACTACCAGCCTTCAGCTGGAAATTGATAGCTTTGATAAAGCAGTGAAATTCAACACTTACCATGAGGGATTGCATTTCGGTTATGCCCTAGCACTGCGGAAACTTGTGTAAAAATTATTCAAAATCAACAACTTAAAATATGTCAAAAGAAAAAAATTATTTTGAGCCGGCCGACCTGGCCAATTTCGGTAACATTGGTGAATGGCAGCCCGAGCTGGCGAAACAATTTTTCGACTATTACAATGCGACCATGAAAGATGGCGCTTTGACTGCAAGAGAGAAATCACTGATTGCATTGGCCGTGGCGCACGCCTTCCAGTGTCCTTACTGCATAGATGCTTACACTGCCGAAACCTTAAAAAATGGCTGTGATGAAGAGCAGATGATGGAAGCCGTCCACGTTGCAGCAACAATGAAAGCGGGCATCACACTGGTTTATTCTACCCAGATGATGAAACACACCAAAGCCAAATTGATGTAATCAACTCCTCTAGCTGTTCTACTCCACCATGTCCATACATCAAAAAACAAAATCACTCAGTGCGAGGGGTAGTGAACTCAGCGATACCGGGTTTCAACTGAAGGTCCTCAACGGACACTCTGGTACAGAAACCCACTTCCCGCCTTTTGCCCTGAAAGCCGCCGATGCAGGCTTTTTCCCAATGAAACCCTCGCGAATTGATGTTCTACAGATCAACATCGGGAAACTCTGTAACCAAGCCTGTGCACACTGCCATGTGGATGCGGGTCCGGACAAAAAAACGGAGAACATGAGCAAGGAAAATCTGGAGAAATGCCTGAAAATTTTGCAGACTTCTGACATCACCACTGTCGACATCACCGGCGGAGCACCCGAGATGAATCAACACTTTCGCTGGTTTGCTGAATCCTGTCGGGCCTTGGGAAAACAGGTAATGGTACGCTGCAACCTGACCATCATCCTGGCAAACAAAAAATACCATGACCTTCCCGATTTTTTTGCAAAAAATCAGATTCATGTTGTGTCATCACTGCCCTACTTCTCCAAAGTGCGAACGGATGCACAAAGAGGTGACGGCGTTTTTGAAGACAGTATCAAAGCACTTCAGTTACTCAATGCTGTAGGTTATGGCAAAGAGAACAGCGGTCTTCTACTTGACCTGGTATACAACCCCTCCGGAGCGTTTCTGCCCGGACAGCAGGCAGAACTCGAGAGAGAGTTCAAGCAACAATTACTACGCCGTTACGGCATCGTATTCAACCAGCTTTTTGTCATCACCAATATGCCCATCAGCAGGTTTCTGGATTTTTTACTGGAAACCAATAACTATGAAGAGTACATGAACGCACTGGTCACAGCATTCAATCCTCTGGTTGTCGGAAATGTGATGTGTCGTACGATGGTGTCGGTAGGCTGGGATGGTTCACTGTACGACTGCGATTTCAACCAGATGTTGGGTCTTCCTGTCAATACCACCGCAGGACGGCGTGCCCATCTGGACGATTTTGACCTCATCGAAATCAGTGAGCGCAACATTGTGCTCAACCAGCATTGCTATGGCTGTACCGCAGGCTCAGGAAGCTCCTGTGGTGGTGAACTTAGTTGAGAAATCAAAACAACTTACCCTGATGATCCTCTGGAAGGAGCTGAAAACTCATCCTATGGTGTGGAGTGGGACCATACTCCATGATGGCTTTCCGATGTTGGGCAGTAGGATATCCTTTGTTTTTTTGCCAGCAGTACTCAGGAAAATCCCTGTGAATACCGCTCATAAAATTATCTCGGTATGTTTTTGCCAGCACCGACGCTGCTGCGATGGAGAAAAAAGTGGCATCACCTTTTACGATGCAGTGGTGGGGCATCTGTCTGTATTTCTTAAATCGGTTTCCATCAATCAGCAGTGCATCCGGTTCTATTTCCAGTTTATCCAATGCCCGGTGCATACCCAGAAAAGAAGCATTAAGTATATTGATTTGATCAATTTCTGCTGCAGATACGGCGGCAACCTCCCATGACAAGGCTTCCTGTTCAATGATCATCCTCAGCGTTTCACGTTGCTTTTCGCTCAGTTGCTTGGAGTCGTTTAGATCTTTGTGAAAAAAATCTGAAGGAAGCACAACTGCTGCGGCAAAAACAGGTCCTGCCAGACAGCCCCTTCCGGCCTCATCACATCCGGCTTCTACGCGATTTTCCTGCAAAAAAGGTTTGAGCATATCTTTGGAAAGATGCAGGATCAGGCCTTCAGTACGATAAGTTTCTTGGTCGCCAACATTCTTCCTCTGCTGTCTGTGAGGGCGTAGAGGTAGGTGCCTTTCTTGAGGTAATTGGTATCCAGACGCACGGTCTTGGAACCGGAAACACTATGCTGCTCTTCCCATACAACCGAACCCAAAAGATTGTAAATCCGGATGGTGTAGTTGCCCTGTGGAAGGTTGGTCAATTCAAAATTTACCATATCTATCGCAGGATTCGGCATGGCCTTGATATCAGGCTTCAGCACTGCATTGTTTTCATTGACTACTTCACTCACCGAAACAGGCTTACGGATGTTTTTGTAGGTTACCTCTGTCGCCTGCGTGATGTCCGTATTACTAACCGTTACTTCCGCGAGCGTTTCTTTGGATGTCGCACCAAAAAAATGATAAACCGTGGTGGTATCCTTTCCCAAAAGCCCCGAAACACCGCCCGGAAGTTGTCCGGCAGGAATGAACTGGGTGATACTGACCCACGACTTGGTAAACTTCAGATAGGCCTCCACATCTGACTGACTGTAGGTAATTCTTTTTTCCCGTAGAGCATCGAAATCACCTATTGGCAACCGCAGCGTACCATAGCCATCTACAAGGTCGGTCCGAGACGCGGAGAATTTTATCCTGATTGAGTCGGCGATACCCGCCAGTGGCCCAAACTGTCCCTTTACGGAATCTGGCAAAAAAGCCAGCGAGATGGGAATGGAGGTCGCCGTCTGCGTGTTGTTCAAATCCAAAAAATTCATCGGAGCCCGCCTCAAAATATTGGAGGGACTGATTCGTGTCGCAGTATTGATATTAAACAAATCGGGTGTGGCGCCTGAAAATCCTATTTCCTCATAAACACCATTGGCTACGTTAATGTAGTACTCCAGTCCGCCGCGCTGCTCCATCAATTTTGCTTTAGGAAACTGGGCAAAGGCCTTTCCGTCACTTGCCTTTTTTACATACACCACATCAATAGTGCTCGCATTTAGCTTGCGCAGATCCCAGACCTGGTTTAGCCCGTTTTTGGGTATGCTTATGGTTGCAACCGACTGATCTGTGGAGGTCTGAAGTGAATCACCCGCTACCGGAAAAGCGGCATTGGTCACAGTGATTTGCCCTTCAGCCAACGCCATAGCACATAGCATCATTGTAAAAAGGAGTAGCGTATTTTTCATCAGAATATTTTTTGTTGGCGACATTTTGCAAAAAGTATGTAAAAAATGTTGGTTTTCGAAGGGACTGAGCATCAAAGTAAAGCAAATTAAGCCATACGGCAAAAAATATCGACCGGAAATAGGGTATTTTAACAAATATTTACCCCAAGTACTTTTCAGCTGACCACCGGCAATTCGTCCCAGCAGGTGGTGTAGCGTGGTGACCTGAATTGTTCCTGCCTGGCCCAGCCGTGCACACTACCGCAAGTCGAAAAATAAAGCGTGTTTTTCCCATATCGCCTGTTGATGTTGTCCATGACCTTGTTTAATTCTGCAGACTGCTCATGCCGGTATAGGGATTCAAAAAGATTTCCTTGTACGCGCTGCGCATCACAAAGATCCTGAACAAGCACACCAGCTTTTTTGTAGTTGGTACCTGGCTCATAGAGTTGGTCCAGCAAAAAGAGGGATTTTCCAATGAGGTCATTGGTGCTGGCAGTGGGGATACTCAATGACATTTCCCGACTGAAATAGCGCTTCCGGTCCGACCGCATATTATTGAATGGATTTGCGATGAGAAAAACGGTCAAATGACCTGCTGTCTGACCATATTGCCGCAGCTTCTCCCCTAGCCTTGTGCAATAGACGGATAGTGCCTCCCGAAGTTCAGATTTTTCATAAACGTCCCTCCGGAAAGACCTTGAGACTACCATATTTTGACGCTTTTCAACTGCGGCTTCCAGTCCGTAGCACGACAATCCATTCAGTTCTTTGACCAGTCTCAACAGTACCACACCGTACCTGCCCAATATCATGCGCTGGTCAGCGTTTTTAAGGTCCCATACTGACTCAATTCCGGCGGATTTCAGACTGCGTTCCAGATTTTTTCCAACACCCCACAACGCGGAAATATCTGTTTTCGAGAGTATTTCAATGTTATTTTCAATAGCAGTAAGGCAAAAAACGCCGTCGGCATTCTGGCGCTTTGCAAGGTGATTGGCCAGTTTGGCGAGGGTCTTGGTCGGCGCAATGCCTACACTGACCGGGATACCCGTCTGTTGCAAAACAACGCTGCGAATCTCCGCCGCAAGACCCGGCAACCTTGGCAACATGGATGCTGCTGTTTCAAATTTCAAAAATGCCTCGTCTATCGAATACACTTCCACATCCGTACAGAACTGCTGGTATATGTTCATGATGCGGGCAGATAAGTCGCCGTAGAGCTGATAGTTGGAAGAAAAAACCTGCACACCATGCCGCGCAATCAAATCCCTAACTTCCCAGTAGGGAACGCCCATACCGATACCAACCTGTCTGGCTTCTGCCGACCTAGCCACCACACAACCATCATTGTTGGACAACACCACGACCGGTTTGCCATTCAGCGAAGGATTGAAAGCCCGCTCGCAGGAAGCATAAAAATTATTGCAGTCAATCAAAAAAAACATACATGACCAATGTTCAGGTGAGTTTGTGAATGTTGTAGATAACCACGCCCCAAATGCTGAAAGACTCATCATCCACCCTTATGGGTTCGTAATCGGGATGCTCCGCTGCCAGGATACAGCAATCCTGTTGTAGCAGCAGGCGCTTGATGGTAAACTGGTTTTGCAGCACAGCCACAACAACCTGCCTATTCCTCGGATTGAGTGCCCGATCAACAATCAGCAGATCACCTGAGTAAATACCGGCGCCGGTCATGGAATCGCCTGAAACCCTGACGAAAAAAGTGGCAGAGGGATGTTTTATCAGATGCTGGTGCAGATTGAGCTGTTCCTCCAGATAGTCGTCAGCCGGAGATGGAAAACCCGCAGCAACCGACCCCAGTATTTGAACAGTTGAACCATCGTCAAAGGGTGCGAAAATGTGCGTTTTGTCGTGGTATTGCATGGCAATAAATAAACTTTTTGTTTTATAAAAAAGCAAATATACGACATTTTAAACACATTTTGTTTTTATTTAAAATAATTTTCTTAGCAGCAACCGGGAACAGGCAGGAAGTACATGACATCGAATTCTGTGGTTTGTACCGCTGAGCTGCTGTGGTGATAAATCAAAGGATAGAAACGTGAAAATCTTAGGTCAAAAAGGGATTGCTAAGCCTTTCACGGCCGATGGTTGTTGATGGCCCGTGACCATTGTAAACGACAACATCGTCGCCCAATGGCATCAGCCGGTTCATAATGCTGCTGATAAGGGTTTTGTAATCACCGCCGGGAAGGTCGGTCCGGCCGATACTATTCAGAAAAAGCACATCCCCTGCAATCACAAACCGCTCTTTTTCGCTGAAAAAAGAAAGACTTGCGGGCGAGTGACCAGGCGTAAAGATAGCCTTGAGCGAGCTGTTACCGAAGCAAATTTCCTCACCGTCTTCAATGAATGAGTCGGGTTCAGGAGATGGTTCGCAGGGCACACCATACTGAGCACCAACAGCCACTGCTGACTTCAGCACCGGCAATTCGCCGCGGTGGATGGATAGTGGAATTCTGAACGTCTCTGATACATAGGCATTACCAAAAACGTGATCAAGATGACAATGCGTATTGATTAGACGAACGGGATTCAGTCCGTTTTTTCTAATAAAATCAGAAAGTAGACGCTTTTCACCACTCATCTGACAGCCAGGGTCAAAAATGATGCACTCACCCGTCTCATCGTAAACGATATAGGTATTTTCCTGAAACGGATTGAACGGCATTGCTTTTATGGTCATCATCTTCTGCTGTGTTTTTGGTTTTCAAACGCTGTGCAAAGGTAAATGGTTCAGTCAGAAAAAGTAGGCGACCAGATAAAATAATAGGTCATGGTAATTAACTTTGTCCCCTCATGCAAAAGCCTTTCATAGCCGTTTTGATTCCGGCCCTTAATGAGGAAAAATCCATTGGCAAAGTTATCGCTGACCTGCCCCGTGAATGGGTCGATGAAGTAATTGTTTGTGACAACAATAGCACAGACCGAACCGCTGTGGTGGCGCGGGAATTGGGCGCTATGGTGCTACACCAGCCGCTGCCCGGTTATGGAAACGCCTGTCTAAAAGGCATTGACTACCTCCAAAAAAAACCACAACAGCCTGATATTGTGGTGTTCATTGATGGCGACTATTCAGACTTTCCTGCCGAACTTCCGCTGCTTGTTCAACCCATCATTGTGGAGCAGATGGACCTGGTTATCGGTTCAAGAGAATTGGGTGCACGGGAGAAGGGCTCCATGACCCCCGTGCAAATTTTCGGGAACTGGCTCGCCACCACATTGATACGATGGATTTACGGTTACCGCTTTACCGACCTGGGTCCGTTTAGGGCCGTCAGGTGGGAGAAGCTAATGGAAATGCACATGTGCGACAGAAATTATGGCTGGACGGTGGAGCTGCAAATCAAGGCCGCCAAAATGAAAATGAAAACCGCAGAAGTAGCCGTCAGCTACCGGCCTCGAATCGGGGTTTCCAAAGTTTCAGGTACCCTAAAAGGATCTTTTTGGGCAGGATACAAAATATTATTGCTGATTTTTCGGAATATGGTCGGATAGCATTTTTTCTTTAACTCACTGATATTCTGACCAAAATATCTTCTTCAATTTTTTTGATGATGAAAAAATGTTTTAGTAGTTTTCAAAAAATTAATCTACTTTTGTTTCAGGAATAAGTTTACCGCAAATTTTTCAAATAAAAAGGATCGTAATGAAAAAAATACTCTTTGTTTTGGCCATCGGGTTGAGCGTTTTCAACGCCAAGGCGCAAATGGTTTCCTATGCAGAATCACCTGCCGGTGCGACCGAAATGCTGCCTACCTATCCTGGTGGCAACGAGGCTTTGCAGCGCTTTGTCAATAAGAAACTATCTGTATCAGGCATCAGAGAAAGTGAGCGCCAAAAAGGTACAGTTATCGTGTACTTTATGGTTGATGCGGAGGGAAATCCCTCAGACCATCAGGTATTGAGCGGTATCAATGAAAGATATGACGCCCTTGCGCTGGAAACAGTCAGGAAGATCAAGCGCTGGAATGCCGGAAGGTTCGGCACAACCCTGCGAATCATGGGTCAGAAAGTAGAAATACGGTTCTGATTATTGCCACGATACGGCACTGGTATTCAGTACGGGTGAGTGCACTTGTACTGAATACTTTTTTTATAAGGTAGAATCCTGACAACCTTGCATATATGTCCGCAATTGATTGGATCAAGCGCCCGATTACCGATGAGCTGAATTTGTTTGAGCGTCGCTTCAAAGATGCGATGAAAAGCAATGTACCACTGCTGGACAAAATCACCTACTACATCGTCCGCCGGCAGGGAAAGCAAATGAGACCCATGTTTGTTTTTCTCAGCGCCAAACTATGCGGACGAGTTAACGACTCCACTTATTACGCAGCATCCATGATTGAACTGCTGCATACCGCAACCCTAGTGCACGATGATGTAGTCGATGATGCATATGAACGAAGGGGCTTTTTCTCCATCAATGCACTTTGGAAAAACAAAATTGCCGTCCTTGTGGGTGATTACCTATTGTCGCAAGGATTGCTCATTGCGGTAAAAAATGACCAATATCGGCTTTTGCAGATCATGTCGCAGGCTGTCAAAGAGATGAGCGAGGGTGAACTGCTGCAGATTGAAAAAGCCAGAAGACTGGACATCAAGGAATCTGTCTATTTCGACATCATAAGACAAAAAACCGCTTCCCTGATTGCCTCCGCCTGTGCTGCAGGTGCTGCATCGGCCACAAACGATGGCGAAACCGTTGAGAAAATGAGACTCTTCGGCGAAAAAGCGGGAATCGCTTTCCAGATTCGCGACGACCTCTTTGACTTTGGTACCGATGATGTAGGAAAACCACTTGGAATCGATATCAAGGAAAAGAAAATGACCCTTCCGCTGATATATGCGCTGGAAAATGCCAATAGCGAAGAAAGAAAACACATCATCCATATCATTAAGGCCCACAGCGAAAACTCAGAAAAGGTTGCTGAAGTGATTGCTTTCGTACGAAAAAGCGGGGGTCTCGTCTACGCCGAACAGGCAATGAACCAATACCGCGATGAAGCCTTCGCCATCTTGCATACATTCGAAGACTCAGAGGTCCGCAGATGCCTTGAGGGACTAGTCAATTATGTTACCGAAAGAAAAAAGTAATGCATCGCGATGCGCTCCTGATTTTTATTAAAAATCCCCGTGCGGGAAAAGTAAAAACGCGTCTGGCGGCCACAATCGGCGATGACCGTGCACTTCATATCTATCAAAGGCTGCTGCACATTACGCGAAACCTCACTACCCAGGCCGACTGTACGAGATACATTTTTTACAGTGATTTTATTGAAACCGGTGATGACTGGCCGGAATCCTCCTATAGTAAACTGCTCCAGCAGGGAAACGACCTTGGTAAGCGAATGTCAAACGCGTTTGCGGAGGTGCTTAAATACCATTCCAAAGCCCTTATTATAGGTAGCGACTGTCCTGAACTGAGCGCCGATATCCTCCGGGAGGCATTTTCAAAACTTGACCATTGTGATTTTGTTATCGGGCCCGCTGCAGATGGAGGCTACTACCTTCTTGGCATGAAGGAGTATTCACCGGAAATATTTGAGGGAATTGAGTGGAGTACGCCTGAAGTACTGGACAAAACAGTACAAAAAATCAGTGATATAGACAAAACCATTGCTTTCTGTCCTACCCTCCGCGACCTTGACGACGAATCAGACTGGGAGAAACTGAAACACATTATTGAAGCGGTCTGACTTCAAAAAGATTTAGATAAAAACCTTTTTATCCATTACCCCCAGACCGAAAAGTGCATAATCGTATTTCACCGGATCCTTCGCATCAAACCGACGTAGATTTTCGCTCAGTTCGATTACTGTCAGCCAATCGCTCTGTTTTCGTTGGATCAGACCTAGGTTTCTGGCAACCCGCTCAACGTGAACATCCAGTGGAATGAGCAACTGCGAGGGACTGATGTTCTTCCAGATGCCAAAATCAACCCCTTTATTGTCTCTGCGAACCATCCATCGCAAAAACATATTTAGGCGTTTACAGGTAGATTTCCGTTCAGGAGTGGCAATGTGCTTCCTGGTACGTTCAGGGGCATCTTGGAGACTGAAAAAGAGTTGGTGAAATCCCACCAAAGCTTTTTCGGTATGGATATCCTTAGGTCCAATAAAGCGCGAAAAGGCAGTTTCCAGACTATCGTTTTTCAGATAGTACTGCTGTAGAAATTCCAAAAAATAAAGTGCGTCGGTTGTCTGAAAAGTGCGGTGTTTGAAATTGAGAAAGCGTACTCGGTCGGTCTCTGCATGATTAACTATAAAATCATGTGGCGCATGATCCATCAGTTCTGAAAGAGTTTGGGCGCTATTGATAATACTTTTCCGTTGCCCCCAAGCCAGCATAGCCACCCAGAAAGCCATGATTTCTATATCCTGCTTTTTTGTGAAGCGATGCGGAACAGAAATGGGATCGTTTTCAATAAAATCGGCAACGTTGAATCGCGCAACGCAATCGTCAAGGTATTTTTTCAGATCGTTTTTCATTACATTGTTTCTATTTCCCGTCTGCATTCCAGAACTGGATTGAGGTCCTTCCAAAACAGCTCCCAGCTTCCGATTTTTGATGACATGTCATCTGAGGCAGGAATTCTCGCAGGATTGAATGCGGGATGTAAATATGCAATAAGTGGCACAAACATCTTCGCCTTTTCAAAATGGTAATTCACGTAAGAAGCGTATAGCTGCTTTAGCATATATTCCGAAAATGCCGGCGACCAGCTGAATTGAAATGGCAAATCGCCCCAAACGTACTTTTCGGGAATGACCCTGAGTGACATAAACCTTTTCTCAATTTGTTCGCTGCTTAAAAAGATGTAAAGCAAAGGTTCGGCTGGATTCAGATCTATTATTTGTATGTGTTTGTCGACAAACCCACGGTCTGCCTCAGAGAAATTTATTGCGAGGGACTTGAGAAGCTCGGGACGATTTTTTGATGTTTCCTTGTCCCAAGATGCCATAAGCAGTTCCCTACCTTTTGACGGATCTACTCTCCTCATTCTCTTCAGTGCTGCAATTCTTTCAGCAGGTTTTCCGGTCATAAAAATGCGTTCGTTGTCGGTTTCTGTCATGCCGCTCCATGAAGGGTTAAAACGCAATAACCACATTCCCCGCTCGCCGACAGCATCGCCGATCAGATCAATAAGCAGCAAACCCTTTCTGCTGTTGCCGATGGCCAACAATTTAACGATTGCATCGGGCGCTATAAGCCATTGTCGCTGCCTAAGTTTCAATAAAAAAAGTTCGAGTAGGTATGGGTGCTGCAAATGGAGCTTCAGAACCTTTTGCCAGACCTTCATTACATGAGGAGGACAATAGGGACGGGTCTCTGCCGGAGCGGCCTCAAAAGTATCGTTTTCGGGGGGAACGCTTAGCTGTCCCGATTTGCGGTAAATCGATGCCAACGTAAGCGCCTTCAGAAGGTAAAGCTCCTGATCCGCCTGGTCTTCTTTTGTAAGGTAGACGCGGAGATCATCCGGAACGATTTCGTCGTTCGGGGTCATTCGCTCAGTACCAAGCAGCGCATTTTTGAGTATTTTTTCCCAGAACATCATCAGAGCAAAAAAGGACAATACCGGCTGGCCGGTATTGTCCTCTGCATATTCGGACTTGAATTATGTTATCTTGCAAAAGCTGTCGCCCGTTTCTCCCTGATTACGGTAACCTTTATCTGGCCGGGGTACTGCATTTCGCTTTGAATACGGTTGGCAATAGTGAAACTCAAATCATCAGCATTTGAATCGGTGACTTTTTCTGATTCCACAATGACGCGCAACTCGCGGCCAGCCTGCATAGCATAAGCCTTGCTCACGCCTTCATAGCTCAAAGCGATATCTTCCAGTTCGCCGATACGCTTGAGGTAGCTCTCAAGAATTTCGCGACGGGCACCCGGACGGGCACCTGAAATGGCATCACATGCCTGAATAATAGGCGAGATGCTGTTGTTCATTTCTATCTCGTCGTGGTGTGCTCCGACGGCGTTCACAATTACAGGGTGCTCACCAAATTTCTCACAAAGTTGCATGCCCAAAAGTGCGTGCGACAATTCTGTTTCTTCTTCAGCAACTTTTCCGATGTCGTGAAGCAAACCTGCACGCTTGGCCATCTGGATTTGTTTTTTGGACATTCCCAGCTCGGCGGTCATGATGGCACAAAGTTCTGCCGTTTCGATAGAGTGCTTGAGAAGATTCTGTCCGTAGGAGGAGCGGAACCTCATACGTCCCACCATTCTGACCAGTGTCGGATTCAGACCGTGGATATCGAGGTCAATAACTGTGCGCTCACCAATTTCAATGATTTGCTCATCCAATTGTTTGCGCGTTTTGGCAACAACCTCTTCGATACGTGCCGGGTGAATACGTCCATCTGCAACCAGTTTTTTCAATGACAAACGAGCCACCTCTCTGCGGATCGGATCAAAGCTTGATATTACGATTGCTTCAGGCGTATCATCAACGATGAACTCGGCTCCGGTTGCAGCTTCGAGTGCGCGGATATTCCTACCCTCACGACCGATGATCTGACCTTTCATGTCATCTGATTCGAGGTGAAAAACGGAAACCGTGTTCTCGATAACGAATTCTGCAGACATTCGCTGGATGGTCTGGATAACTATTTTCTTGGCCTCCTTGCTGGCATCCATTTTCGCCTTGTTCACACCATCTCTGATGATCACCATGGCATCGTTTTCGGTTTTCGCTCTTACAGCGTCGAGAAGTTGTTCTTTTGCTTCCGCCTCAGTAAGTCTGGCGAGACTTTCCAGTTCCTTGATGCGGATTTCATTGGCGGTTTCGAGTTCCTCACGCTTTTTAGCAACGATGAGGAGCTGACGATCTAGGTTTTCGCGTAGCGAGTCTATTTCTGCCTGCTGTACTTCCAGTTCATTTTTTCTCGTAGTAACGAGGTCTACAGTAGACTGAAAATTCTGTTGTTTTTGCTTTAATTCATTTTCCTGACTGACCACGTTTATCTCGCGGTCTTTCATCTGCAACTGGTGTTGCGCCTTTTCTTTTTCAAACAAGCCCTGCCAGTTTGCCTTTTCGGCATCCATCTCGGCTTTCATTTTATTGAATTTCTCCTTGGCTTCCTGAATCTTTTGTTGTTTGATTTGCTCGTTGCGGTTTTCTGCGCTGGAGACAACTTTTTCCGCTTTTATTTCCGCTTCGTCTACAAGTCTTTTAGCAGTTAGGCGTGCTTCCTGCACAACCATATCTGCCTTTCTGTTCATTTCATCGATTTTATCCTGATGCTGTTTTTTCAGGAAAGCCTGAACGGCGATGAATCCAATGGCGGCGCCTACAAGGAGGCCCACTATTATTCCTACTCCGATTTCCATTAATAATAGATTAATATATATAAAATAAGGTTCAAGTGTGACAGAAACACTGGCCTTTTTGGACCGCATTTACTGCACGGGAAAATATTGCCAATCAAGCCAATAGCTTGTCAAGCAATGTTTCCAAATCGGAGAGTTTCTCTAAAATTTCTTCAGGTAAGGTTGGAAGAGGAGTTTCCTGGATGGTACTCTGAGGCTGCGCCTGTGCAACAGTACTGCTGCTCATCTGTGGCAATTGACTGCCCGAATGGTGCAAATCAGTTGCATATGTCAGCAAAGCCATTGATAAATAATCCACTTTTTCCTGTCGGGGAAACTGGGACTGGAAATTTTGAAGCCTGCTATTCAGGTTTTCAACGATTTCCAAGACCTGCTCTTTTTCCCTGACATTCACTTTTAACGGGTAAGCACGACCGGCTATGTCAATTTGTATTGCTACCAATTCATTTTCCATTACCTATGCTTTCCCTTTATATTTTTCTTCTAATTAACCTGAAAAATTTCGGAGTTGTCTCCTGAGCAAAACAATTAATTTTTTATCAGTTGTTCTGCAATTTCTTTTTTTTGCCTTCCACTTCCTGTTTAAGATCGATGATTTGCATTTCCAGATCACCGATAATTTCTGTATAGTCGTTTAGCTGGATTTCTAAAACGCGTTTTTCTTCTTTAAGTTCCACTGTCAGCGCTTTAAGTTTTTCGTATTTCGCTGCAAGCTGTTGTGTTTTACTAATAATTCTGCTGATTGCTGCCTGAGTATCCATATACTGTTCAAATCAAACCCAAAGAAAGTGCAATTTTCCCGTTTATACAAGTTATTTCATGTATTTTTTTCTTCATCTGTACAGTGGATTAGAAAGCCCAAAATGGAAAAACAACCATCGGTCAATCACATAAATGGAGATATCACAGTAAGTTCTGGCTAAAATAGTTTTTGCTTGAACCAACGAAATCCAACACCAATGGGTTCCAAAAGCAAAGGGCATAGCGTATAAAACAGTGAATTTAAAATCTATTTGGTTAATTTTATGTTTAGACTTTTGAACCAACTGTTATTGTTGATTTATTTTGGTGGGAATATTTGGAATAAGCCCTTTGTTTGTCTTATTTTTGCCATAGTTAACAACTATCCTGTTGAATACATTTCGATTCAGGGGAGATGTGGTTCTTTGGCCATCCGGAAAAATGGAAAAAACCAATGATCAATGGTTACAGCATAGGTGTCCATGAGGAAAACAACCTTACATTCAATTTTTGACAACTCGATGGATAAACGTCTGGTCATTGCGTTTACATTTTTGACACTCCTTCATTCATTGCAGGTAAACTCTCAGCCGAAAACAGATATTATTCACCTGCAGAACGCCTCTTTTGAAGATATTCCGAGATGTTGTCAAACGCCATCAAAGTGGCTGGATATTGGTGCCAGCAATGAGACTCCACCTGATATCCAACCGGGGAGTTTTAACGTCAGCCGCCCGGCCAAAAACGGAAACACCTATCTTGGGATGGTTGTCAGGGACAATGATACTGGTGAGGGCGTTTCACAAAAATTGCTTTCCCCGTTAAAAAAAGGATACTGCTACCATTTTACCATTTGGCTTTGCCGCTCTGAACTTTATCTAAGCCAGAGTCCAACAACCAAAAAACCAGCTAACTACATCACTCCCGTTAGACTGGCATTGTACGGCGGAACCGAATCTTCTTTTACATCCCAACTGCTCTCGATTACCGAGGAAATAACCAATTCAGAGTGGAAAGAGTACGTTTTCGAAATCAAGCCCAAGGAAGATTTTGATTACCTGACCATCACAGCACAGCACAAAAAACCATTGCTTTTTCCATACAACGGAAATGTGCTTGTAGACTACGCCTCAGACCTTACCGGTTTTAAATGCGAGGACAAAACAACCTCTGCTCAGAAGAAAATTACCAAACAAGAGCAGAAAATTGGAGACAACAGCAATACATCTTCAGCGTCAAGATCAATGCAGCACGCAGAGTTCAACGCCGCCGCCACTACCTTCGACAGAAAAAAAATCAAAGTCGGACAGACGATTCGAATTGAAAAGCTGTTCTTTGACGCCGACAGCACAAATATTAGAAAAAGTTCACTTCCCGTTCTTGACGAATTACTGCAGTTTATGCAAAGCAATTCCGATATCGTAATTGAGGTTGGAGGTCATTCCAATGACATTCCGTCTGAAGAATTCTGTGACAGATTATCCACCGCTCGGGCCAAATCTGTCGCGGACTACTTGATTTCAAAGGGAATTCAAAGCAACAGGGTCAAATACAAAGGCTATGGCAAACGCAATCCGTTGTTCCCTAACCTCACTTCAGAAAACAGAAAGAGGAACCAGCGTGTGGAAATTAAGATATTAAGCATGGGCTGACAACCTGAGGTTCAGGTAAAAAAATCATCGCCTTCACTGACACGTGGGGCGATGATTTTTTTGAAGGAGCAAGATCAGATGAAATGTTTCAGCATAATAAGTTCCTTTTCAGTCAGTTTGCGGTAATGTCCTCTCGGTAGATCTTTTTTGGTAAGTCCGGCATAATAAACCCTGTCCAATTTTTCCACTTCATATCCAAGGTGTTCAAAAATCCTCCTTACGATACGGTTCTTTCCAATGTGAATTTCGATACCGACTTCGTTGCGCTTTCCTCCATCAATGTGTCCTACTGCATCAACTTCGGCTATGCCATCTTCCAACTCCAGTCCAACCTGAATCTTCTCCAGATCACGCACACTGACTGGCCTGTCAAGTGTTACCTGGTATATTTTTTTCACGTCGTTGCTCGGGTGTGAAAGTTTGCGAGCAAGATCTCCATCATTGGTCAGAATCAGCAGACCGGTGGTGTCCCTGTCGAGTCTGCCAACAGGATAAATTCTGTTGTCGGTTGCATTTTCTACGAGGTCAAGCACCGTCTTTCTGCCCTGTGCATCGCTGACAGTCGTAATTACATTTTTGGGCTTGTTCAGCAGAAGGTAAACGAGTTCCTTCACTGGACTAATTACTGCACCCTTATACTTGATAACGTCACTTGGCTGAACGCGATAACCTGGTTCAACAACAACCACTTCATTGACGGTCACCTCCTTGTTTTTGATGTATTCGGCTGCGGTACGGCGCGAGGCTATACCACTCAGTGCGACATACTTGTTGAGGCGCATTTCTTCTTTTTCTACATCGGCAGCCTCATTCTCTGCAGTCAGATGATTTGTAAATTCAGGCTTATCTGTCCTGGAAAACTGAAAGTGATCTTCAAAAACAGGTTTATCGGGCTTTGCCTTTTCTTCCACTTTTTTGATAAAACCTCCAGATTCCGGCTTCTTCTCAAAAAAATCATCATCATTGATAAACTGCTGATTCCGGTCAAACGACTGAACCCTATTGTCTGCGTTATCATCAAATCGTCTTCTCTCTTCTCCTCTTTTTGCCGAAAACTTGTCACTGGATTTTCTATCAGACTGATCATTTGAACTGCGGCGTGGTGCACGATCATCGGAATTCCGCTCACGTGGACGATCATTGTCAAAACTGCGCTTCGGGCGGTCAAATGAAGAACCACGGTCAAAAGAACGACGCTCGCGGCCATCCGACTGATCATTGAAACTGCGACGCGGTGGACGGTCATCGGAATTCCGCTCACGTGGACGATCATTGTCAAAACTGCGCTTCGGACGATCAAATGAGGAGCCACGGTCAAACGAACGACGCTCACGGCCATCCGACTGATCATTGAAACTACGGTGTGGTGGACGATCATCGGAATTCTTATCGCGCGGACGATCATTGTCAAAATTGCGCTTCGGACGATCAAATGAGGAGCCACGGTCAAACGAACGACGCTCACGACCATCCGGCTGATCATTGAAACTGCGGCGTGGCGTACGGTCATCGGAATTCCTATCGCGTGGACGATCATTGTCAAAACTGCGCTTCGGACGGTCAAATGAGGAGCCACGGTCAAACGAACGACGCTCACGGCCATCCGGCTGATCATTGAAACTGCGACGCGGTGGACGGTCATCGAAATTCCTATCGCGCGGACGATCATCGTCAAAACTGCGCTTCGGACGATCAAATGAGGAGCCACGGTCAAAAGAACGACGCTCGCGGCCGTCCGGCTGATCATTGAAACTGCGGCGTGGCGGACGGTCATCAGAATTCCTGTCTCGAGGGCGGTCGTTGTCAAAATTACGCTTCGGACGATCAAATGAAGAGCCACGGTCAAACGAACGACGCTCACGGCCATCCGGCTGATCATTGAAACTGCGACGCGGTGGACGGTCATCGAAATTCCTGTCTCGGGGGCGGTCGTTGTCAAATCTCGGTTTTTCTGTTCCGCGATTTTCTGTTTTTTCCGGTCGGAAAGTAGGGCGCTTACCTGCGCCACTGTCTGATGGTTTGCCTTTTCTAAATGAAGGCTTCTGGTTAAATCCTGCCATTATTTCAACGGGAGTTTGTATGGTAATCAATCGGAGCGGTTTTTCAAACGGACCCCATTTCAATTATCATAGTTAGTAAGAACTTTTTGCTTTATTTTGGTTTCCATTTCTTTTCTCATTACCGTACCCCTGAGATATTTCTCAATTAAAAGACTGGCTATCGGAGAGGCTACTGTGGAGCCCCATCCGCCGTACTCGACATATGCTGCAACTGCAATTTTAGGGTTGTATTTGGGCGCGAATCCATAGAATACGGAGTGGTCTTTGTTTTTGTTCTGCGGATTCTGAACCGTGCCCGTTTTTCCAACGATATCAATTCCGGGTATCTGAGCATTTTGGGCAGTGCCTATTAACACCGCAAGCTCCATTCCATCAATAACCGGCTCAAAATGTTTTGCCTGAATTCTGGTCTGGTGTCGGGTGGTAAACCTAACCGGAATCGGAGTACCATCTTTAAAACGCTTTATCAGGTGAGGTGTATAAAAATGCCCTCTATTCGCAATTGTTGCAGCAAGATTCGCCATTTGTATGGTCGTCATCTGGATTTCTCCCTGTCCAATTCCCATCGATACAATTGTTGTCGAATACCATCCACCTCTTTCTCTTGGGTACAATCTGTCGTAGTATGACACGGACGGGACGTTGCCTCCCTTTTCATTGGGATAGTCAAGATCAAGCGGTTTTCCAAGCCCAAAGTCATACAAATGGTTGATAAATGTCTGGTAGCCCTGTCGGGCATTGGAGAAACCGTACTTGTCAATGATATCCTTGAATACCGTACAAAAGTAGTTGTTACAAGACTCACCAATGCCGTGCGCAACATCCTTCAGATAACCATGATTGTGTACACACTTGACAGTCAAATTATTGTATTTAAAACCTCCGCCACAAGCCAGTCCTTTGTCAGGCCAAAGCACTCCTTCCTGCAGACCAATCAGTGCAACCAGCGGTTTAAAAATAGATCCCGGAGGGTACTTGGCCATTACTGTTCTGTCGAAAAAAGGTTTCCTGGTGTCGGCCTGCAGCTCCCTGAAAAACTGACCCCTGTTTTTGTTTATGGCCAGCAAGTTCGGATCATAGGTTGGGGCAGAGATCATAGCCAGAATATCACCTGTCTCCGGCTCTATAGCAACTATTGAACCGGATTTTCCGGCCATCAGCTCTTCGCCATACTGCTGCAACTCAATATCTATACTGGCTTCAATGTCCTTTCCTGCCACAGACATTGAGTCTGCTATTCCACCCCGATACGGACCCAATGGTCTTCCGAAGTTATCCTTCAACACGTAGTTGATTCCTTTCGTTCCCCTTATGTACTGTTCATACTCAAATTCCAGTCCTGTTGATCCGATGATGTCACCTTTGGCATATATACCATGTGCATCATCTATATTTTTTTGACTGACTTCACTGATGTAACCGAGTACCTGCGCAGCACATTTGTAGGGATAACTGCGCACATTCTTCAGATCTATGGAAAAACCTGGGAACTCAAACAGGTACTCCTGAAAACGCGTACAAACCTCGGGAGTTACCTTGGAAAGAAAGAGATAGGGCTTGGCTTTTGAGTACCTGATGTTTTTAAAATCCTTATTGATATTGGCTAAAAATTCTTCCTTGCTGATTTGCAGCAATCTGCACAACTTCATGGTATCCATCTGCGGATTGAGTTCATTATACGTCACCATGATGTCATACAAGGCCTCGTTATTGAGCATCAGTTTGTTGTTGCGGTCATATATCAGTCCCCTACCCGGATGGACAATTACCTTGTCTATTCCCGTCGCGCTCGCCCTTTTCTGAAATTCCCTGTCAAGTACTTGCAGTGAGAGTGCCCTGCCAATGAGTACGAGACCCATCACTATGATCATGCCCTTGACAACAAGCTGTCTTTCCTGAAAAATATCCCTGGTAGCCATTTATACTTTTGGATTGAGCAGAAACTGATACATGATCACAAAAATGTAGGACATGACAAATGACACAACGGTACTTAGGAGAATTTCAGGTGTATACACAAAACTGAAAAACTGAATTATGAAGTACATCAGCAGATGCAGGCTGAGCAGAATGGCCGAAAAGCGGGCAAACCATGCTGGTCCGAGGAGGTTTTGTGTTGGTCCTCCACCCGCAGGATAACCTCCTCGCGGTTCAAGTATTCCTAGTACAACAGGCCTTAAAAAGGCGGTAAGTACAGCAGCACCGGCATGCATACCCGGTGAATTGTAAAACCAGTCTACCGAAAGCCCAAAAACGAACGAGGCAGCAATGGCCAGCGCAGTTGGAAGGTTGACCGGCAGCAGCAAGATAAAAACCGGGTAAACGAATATGTTGAAATAGTTGAATCCGGAAGAAGAAAAACCATTGGAAATGCGCTGAAATACCAGCACCTGAAGCAGTAGCAGTATGATAAATCGGCTGATGTTTGATAAAAGTATCCGGTTCATTTTTTTTGCGGCAGCGTTTCTGATTGGATTAACTTCTCCTGTTCCTTTCTCAACAGATTGTTGATGACGTACACGTATTTTAAGCGTCCCATGTCTTCAAAGAGTTTTACTTGGGCGGCATAGTAATTGCTCCCTGGCTCAACGTCGTACCTCTCAATGGTCCCAATGAGCAGTCCTTCCGGAAAAATATACGAATATCCGCTGGTCTGTACAGTATCGCCTTTGTTGATTATGGTCTGCTTGGGCAGTGTTTCAAGCGTCATGTGCGAAATATCGCCCTGCTCTTTCCATCTTAGTGTCCCAAAATAACCTGAATTTTTAAGAGATGCGCTGATTCTGGTTTGCTGATGCAGCACGGATATCACCTGTGCAAAATTCTCAGAAACGCTCCGCACCACACCAATCACTCCCCGCGAACTGAAAACACCCATCCCAGGAGCGATGCCATGCTTACTACCCCTATTGATGGTGATGTAATTGTTGGCCAGAGAAATGGAATTATTGATGACCAGTGCCGAAGTATAGACGTATTGCTGACGAATGTGGTTCAGCGAGTCGCGTACCAGCGTTGAGTCTTTTACAAGATACTCATTAAATTTAGCATTTCCCAGACGGGCATACAAACGTGCGTTCTCCTCTGCCATACTATCTGCAACCACAGATAGCTCAGCAAATTGCATAATCTTGTTGTACTGCTGATAAATTGCACCGGATATGGTGTTTGCAGAATTGAGGTAAATTTCCTGCTGGTTCTTGTTGTATTTTACAACGAGATACATGCATACTGCCTCCAGTATGACAAATGTAATGATTCCGCTGTATCTGTTGAGGATGGCTATTAAACCGTACATGTCAATTTTGAACCTGAAAAGGTTGTTTAAAGAAAATCTTCAAACAACCTTTTCTATAACGAATCAAGACCGGATAGCTCGAGTCTTCTTACATACTTTTGCGGTCAATCAGGAATGAGTACCTATCGGTGTTTTTCAGTGCAGTACCTGTTCCCCTCACTACCGCTCTGAGCGGATCTTCAGCGATATGTACCTTCAGTTTAGTCTTCAAAGCAATGCGTTTGTCAAGACCCCTCAGCAACGCACCCCCACCGGTGAGATAAAGTCCGGTATTGTAAATATCGGAAGACAATTCCGGAGGCGTGGTTTCGAGGGCCCTCACGACCGCTTCTTCTATCTTGGCGATTGACTTATCCAGTGCATGAGCGGTTTCCTGATAGGATATGGTAATCTGTTTTGGAATACCCGTCATCAAATCCCTTCCGCTAACGGTATAGTCAGGCGGCGGATTGTCCAGTTGCGGAAGCGCAGCACCAACATTGATCTTCACCTGCTCTGCGGTACGCTCACCAATCAGGATATTGTGTTGTCTTTTTACATAATTGATGATGTCGTTTGTCAACTCATCTCCCGCAATTCTGATGGACTGATCTGTTACGATACCGGACAATGCGATAACGGCGATTTCTGTCGTTCCTCCTCCGATATCGATAATCATATTTCCCATTGGTTCTTCCACATCAATTCCGATACCAATGGCTGCTGCCATGGGTTCGTGTATGAGGTAGGTTTCCTTGGAATCAACTTTGTCAGCAGAGTCAAAAACCGCCCTTTTTTCCACCTCAGTTATACCCGAAGGTATACAAATCACAACTTTGAGGTGGGTGAAAAACCGACGACGGGTGCCTATCATATTGATCATACCCTCGATCATGCTTTCTGCAGCAGTAAAATCGGCTATTACTCCATCTTTCAGCGGCCTGACCGTACGGATGTTTTCATGCGTTTTCTCATGCATCTGCATTGCACGCTTCCCAACCGCGATAGTGTTACCCGATTTTCTGTCAATGGCAACAATCGAAGGCTCGTCTACCACTACCTTGTCGTTCATGATAATCAGGGTGTTGGCCGTACCAAGGTCAATGGCTAATTCCTGTCTGAAAAAATTAAAAAATTTCATGTATGATGAAGTTACAAGTGTTTCTCACTGATTCGTGCACTTTTTAAAAAATCCTGCAAAGGAAAGCATTTTTCGAGTGATTTGATCGTTTTTTCACTTATTTTTAATAAAAAACAGTGCGTTTATTGGGCCGAGCTACAAACAAAATCTGTAACGGGTACTGCGCCCGACTCTTTAATGGCTTTGAAGCCTCCTCCGATATTCACCACGTTGTGGATTCCCCTCGCCTTCAGAATGGAGATAGCAATGACACTCCTGAAACCACTTGCACAGTGAATGTAGTTACTTCCCTCCCGCTGAAATGCCTCCATATGGTCATTAAGGTAAGACAATGGGGTAAACCGTGCATTTTCAACATGCTCAGCCTCATATTCACCCTCCCTTCTAACATCGAATATGTTGGTTTCCTGGTCATTATTTACCAGGCTGCCCAAGTTATCAGCAGTTATTGTTTCGATATTGTCCAATTCTCCTCCGGACATTTTCCATATTTCCATTCCACCCTCCAAATATCCGAGCACGTTGTCGTAACCCACCCTTGAAAGGCGTGTAATTACTTCCTGTTCTTTACCCGGGTCGGCAACGATAATCAGGGGTTGGTGGATGTCGCGGATAAGTGTTCCTACCCACGGCGCAAAATCCCCCCCGATTCCGATGAAAACACTACCCGGAATGAAGCCCTGCACAAAATCATTTTGGTGACGCGTGTCCAGAATAAGAGCAGTTTCTTCGGAAACCAGAAAACTTATTTCACGAGGCTGTAGTGCCTTGAATGATCTTTCCAGCACACTATCGAAGCTCTCGTAGCCGGTTTTGTTCAATTTTACATTTTCAGGAAAATAATATGGCGGCGGGGCAAGACCATCGGTCACCTCACTAATGAATTGCTCTTTGGTTTCGGCACGAAGTGCGTAATTAACTTTTTTCTGGTTTCCTATCGTATCCCAGGTCTCCCTCGACATGTTTTTACCGCAGGCAGAGCCGGCACCATGGGCAGGGTAGACAATAACATCGTCGGGCAGTTTTTTCAGTTTGGTATTCAGACTTTCAAACAGCATTCCTGCAAGATCTTTCTCCGTGATGTTTCCTTTCTGAGCAAGATCCGGCCGACCCACATCGCCGATGAACAGCGTATCACCCGTGAAAACACAGCATGGTTTGCCATCGGCATTGATTAGCAGGTAGCAAGTGCTTTCAAAAGTGTGTCCGGGAGTATGAAGTACTTTAATGCTAATGTCCCCCAGTGGAAGAATTTCTCCGTCATTTGCAATGTAAGCGTCAAACGCGGGCTCTGCCTTGGGACCGAAAACGATTTTCGCACCCGTTTTTTTCGCCAGATCCACGTGTCCGCTAACAAAGTCTGCATGGAAATGGGTTTCCAGCACATATTTTACTTTCGCCCCGTTCCGGGAAGCCATATCGATATAGGATTGCACTGCCCTTAACGGATCAATTACTGCAGCCTCACCATTGCTTTCGATGTAGTACGCACCCTGAGCAAGACATCCCGTATAGATTTGTTCGACAATCATTTTTTTTCACCAATTATGGTTGCAAAATTAAAAAAAAAATACAATTGAGCGTTTCTTTTTTTATTTGAGACTATATTTGCAGCAACCGACCCAAGCAAAGCAATGAACGAAAACATTAAAAAAACAATCTTACCTTACCGATGGTGGTGGCTGGGAGGTTTAAGTGTGTTCGTCGTTGCTTCTCTTCTTTTTTTCCAACTGAGATTAAAAAGCATTTCGCCCTACAGACTGGTATCTGATAGCAGCGGATTGGTGCTAACAATTCAGCAACCGGGACAGTTCTTTTCAGCCATACAAGCTGCCAATTACAGCGGCACAATTGGAAAATGGGTAGTTTGTGAAAAATTCAGGACAGACTATCAGTATCTGGAAAAACTTATCGGGGACAAGTCAAACCTTGACGATGGTTTTCACCTAACGCTCGCATTGCAATCGAGCAGTGCACAGACGTTGGATTATCTGTACATACTGGAAACGCCAGGTCGGCCAAACATCAAAAAAATCCTTTCCAAGTCAGGCATTCAATACAAGCACAATAACTTTAACGGACACACAGTATATACTGCTTTCTTCAGCCACGACACGGCTTTTTCTTTTGCAGAGGCGGGACAAATGTTGATTGCGGCAAGACACACGGAAATGGTGGAGGAAGCACTGTCGGTAATGGATAACAGCACTGGCATTTCCGAAAATCCGGACTTTTGCAAGATGCAGAAAAAACTTACCGAACAACCCAGTACAGATCTGATTTTTATCAATGCAAAAGCACTTCCACCTATGCTTTCTTCTTTTTTACAACCATCTGGAAAAGAAGATTTGCGGAGTTTCTCTGAAAAGATCAGGTGGGTCGGTGCCGGTTATTCGTGTGAAAAAGACAGGTTTTTGCTCAACGGATGCATCAATACTGTTGACAGAAAGTCTTTTTTTGATGCCCTCCCAGAGAATGGGTTTTACAACCAACAGCGCATCTCAGAGGTGTTGCCTTCAAATACTGCAGCACTTTTCTGGTTGGGAGCAGGTGATTACAGCAAGTATTACAGCAAAGCGGGTGGCGATGACAACTTTGGCAATTTTATTGCTCCTTGGGTGGGCGAAGAAGCGGCTTGTGCAGTTACTGAACCGCTGAGCGGCAAGGCAAATGCTGAAGTATATGCTGTTTTTCGGATCAAAGATTCCCTGGTCGCTAAGAGTAAAATGAAGCAACTGGAAAAAAAGCAGGGGCTCCTATTTGAATCCGTGTACAATTCATACAATATCAAGCAATTCCGGAACGAAAATATCTTGTCATCCCTGACGGGGAATCAGTTAGCTATAAAAGATCCGTTTTACACCTTTGCAGGCAATTATGCCATTTTCTGCAGTTCGAGGGCAGCATTAGAACTTTGTATAGACAAATATCTTGCACAAGAGACCCTGGCAGAAGACGGCCGTTACCAGAAATTTATCAAGTATTTCAACGATAAATCAAATCTGTTCTTTTTCATCAATCTGGCCAAAATTGAACAACAGTTGAAAAGTGCACTTCAAAGTGACCTTGCTGAACAGATGGACATGCAGTTTCAGGCTATAAAGCAAATGAATTTGCTGGGTCTACAGTTGCGCCCCGGCACTGATGGTTATACTTTCTCCGGAAAATGGCAAAATTCAGGCAACGGCGATTCTGGAACGGCGGCAAGTTTTGCCTGGAAATTCTTGCTCGACAGCGAAGCCGCAACCGCGCCAGCCCTCACACTCTCTGCCGACGGAAAATCAAAAGAGGTTTTTGTTCAAGACAAAAAAAACCAGATCTATGTTATCAACAGCGCGGGTGAAGTCAGAATTAAACAGACGCTTGACGAACCGATACTTTCTGAAATCCGTCAGATAGACTATTTCAAAACCGGCAAACTATACTACCTTTTCAATACCGCACACAAAATCCATATGCTGGATAGCCGCGGAAACGAGGTACTGCACTTCCCTATCGTCCTTCAGACTCCCGCAACGACCGGTATGCTGGTCACTGACTTTGGCGGTGGCGGCGCATATAATTTTTTCGTTCCTGTCCGGAATGGCAATGTTTACGGCTTCGAAAACAACGGTAAACCCTTGGCTGGCTGGAACCCCAGGACAGGCGTTGGTTTGGTACGGCAGCCCATGAAAAATTTCCGAATGGCCGACAAGGACTATATTGTTGCGCTCAGCGATAAAAACCTGGTTGTTTTGAAGAAAAACGGCGAACTCCACATGAATCCGGTGCCGCTTTCGGGTGAATTTCTTAGTCCGCCGGGCTACCAGTGTGACGCTGCGGCCCAACGGATTGTGGTCATGAACAGTATTGGAATGACCACCAATATAAACCTGGAAGGCAATGCTTTCAATTTGGCATTGGGAACGGCCGCATCCAGACAAATGCGTATGAGCTATGCCGATGTTTGCGGAGATGCCCGCTACGAATACATTTCGCTTGACGGCAACACCCTCACCTGTAGAGGATATAACGGAGCTGCTTTCACCAAATTTTTTGAAGTAAAATCTGAGGAAAAAATTGACGATATCTTTGTTGTCAAATTACCGCAACAGGAAAAATCCTACATCGGGTACGTCAGCAAAAGTGCTTCGCGCATCTACATGATTAATGGTTCGGGTGAGGCTTACCGCAATTTTCCGCTCTCAGGTACGACCTCTTTTGAAATCACCGACTTCTTTGGGGATGGAGTACCATCGTTAATCGTAGCGAATGGCTCGAGTGTCTACATTTACAAACTGTAATATACGGACGAGGTGACTACCTGCTGTCAACTTTCCTTCCTGATTTTTTTCTCTTTTATACAGATTATAATGGCTATCTTTGCCGCCCTAGTTTTGCAATTGTGCAATGATCTGAATGAAAGTCTACGATTCCATCATACCAAACATCAGCGACTGGCCTGCTCACAAACTGAGTGAGGATAGGAAACAGTTTATTGCTGAAATCAACGCTTATACATTCGAAAAGCTCAGCGCACAGCATCCGCAAAAACTAGCGGATATGCTAGCCCAGACCATCTTCATGGAGAGGGCGCGCATCAAAAGTACACCGTGGAAGGTAGACCCACCGAATGATGGTCAGTTTTGGAGCAAAATCAACCACAAACTGATTCGGGAAGTTGAGGCTGGTGACACAGGAGCCATTCAAAACAACGAGGCGCTCCTGAAAAAAATCATCAACAGATATGCAGAGGAAATCGTCGGAACTTTTAAAATTTCCACATTCCTCTTTGCCCGAAAATTCTTGTCTGTTTTCTTCGGCAGATTACTTAATGCAGCTTCAGCACAGGGATTTTTCAGAAGTGTCAAAAGACTCATCTTCGGGGGTGGAGATTCCATATTGTACGACCGATTCAAGGTTCATGGAGACATTGACCACATCAGAAACCTGGTAAAAAAGGGAACACTGGTAGTCGTCCCTACGCACTTTTCCAACCTGGACTCCATCCTGGTGGGTTTTGTGATGGATGCCAAGCTGGGACTTCCTTCTTTTTCTTACGGTGCGGGGCTAAACCT
>CANHEE010000028.1 GCA_947459655.1 Lewinellaceae bacterium | reverse complement strand
ACCCAATCTGGAAGCGTAGAGGTACAGAAAGCCACCCAGGAAGAGGAACATCAGATTGACCACCACGAGAATGGCACTGAATGTAAACATGTTCTTCTGCGCCTCACCGATGTTCTTACAGGCCAGGTTTTTCTGCATCAGATCCTGGTCAAGACCCGTCATCGTGATCGTAATTAAAGCACCACTGATGAATTGTTTGAAAAAATTATTGGGATCGCTCCATCCACCTTTGAAGAAGAAAATCTGCGACAGGTTGTTGTCGTTCCAGACCAGACTGCTCATTTCACCGATGCTTTTTCCAAGTCCAGAACTGATGGCAAAGATGGTCATTACCAGCGCGGTTAGAAAACAGAAGGTCAGCAACACATCAGTATATAGGATGGTTTTTGTTCCGCCTTTATAGGTGTAAAACCAGACCAGAAATATGCAAACAAATGCGGTTACATAAACAGGAACCCCTAGTGGACTTAGCGCAAACTGCTGTAGAATCAACACCATCAGAAACATCCTAAATGCCGTACCGATGGTCCTGGAAATCAGAAAAAAACCTGCTCCTGTCTTGTAGGTGCGCCAGCCAAACCTCGACTCCAGGTATCCGTAGATGGAAATAAGTTTCATCTTGTAGTAAACCGGCATCAGCACAAGCGCGATTACGGCATATCCTGCCACGTATCCGAGCACCAACTGTAGGTAAGAAAAAGCCTGATTGAGTCCTGTTGTTCCAACTTTTCCGGGAATCGAAACGAAAGTCACACCTGAAATGGAAGCCCCAATTAGGCCGATGGTGACCAGGTACCATGGTGCCGTACGGTTGGCTGTAAAAAAAGTATCGTTATCGGTGCTGCCTTTCGAAACCCAGTTCGAAATACCTGTTAGAATCAAAAAATAGGCGGCAATTACTCCTAAAATAATATATGGTAGGTAGGTTGAACTCATCTGTTCGCAGAGACTATTTTGAAATGGTGCTTTGGAATGATGAGCAAAAGTAGCCAATATTTGTAATTTTCAAAACAATAGTTTACTCAACGACCCCGCAGGCAAGTACCCGGGCACAACCGGAATATGGCGTTTTCAACATTGAACAAGCTGATAATCAGCACCCTGAAATGCAGCCACCTGCATTGGTTGTTGTCAGAGGTAATTTCGTCTTGCTTGCCGACAACGAATTTTGTTAACGCTCAGATTTAAGCCATGAAACCTATTATAACTACTTCCGTAAAAGGAGAGGTTCAGCCCGTTGCTGAAAGGCCATGCTATGGAAGAACGAGACAACTCCGCTTTTGCACCGGATTCCAGAAAATCATGATTTAAAAACTATCTGATATTTTGGATTTTACGGCGAAAAGCCATTACCTTTGCAAGAATTTTTGCAAAAAATCTGACTTTTTAAGCAAATTTTGTTCAAACATTTGATTTGAGCTCCCTTAAATTTCTGATTGAGGGACTACTACACATTATTCTGAATATTAATAAAAACAATTAACCAATGGCACTTATTGGAAAGATTCGTCAAAAAAGTGGTTTAGTATTACTCCTGATTGCGCTGGCAGTTGCCGGATTCATTATCATGGATATGACAAGCGCAGGCCCGGGTGGCAATAAAGTTAGTTTGTTCAACAACCCAAATCAACTGGGGAAGGTCAACGAAACATCCATCAGTAGAGCAGAAGTGGAGAGAGCGCGGACAATCCTTTACGAAAGCGGTGATTTTCTGAGCTCAAACAACACTGTCTGGAATTTCTTCGTTGACAAAGCCATTGTAGACCAGGAAAGCAAAAGCCTGGGAATGGGTATTTGCAAAGATGAATTGCTTGACGCACAGTTTAGTCCGGACCCAACCCGCGTTAGCAGTGTGATCCAGGCTCGCTTCACTGACCAGACTACCGGACAGCTCAACACTGAATTACTACAACAGTACAAGGAGGCTATCGCCAACAATGATATCCAGAAAAATCCTGAGATTGCTGCCTACTGGGCAGAGCAGGAAAAAGAGGTCCTGAAAGAACGTCTGCAGTCCAAGCTTACCAATTTCGTCGCCAAGGGCTTCTACACCCCTAAATGGATGGCTGAAACGGTTTACAATGACCAAAGCACAAAAGAAGATTTTGTTTTTGTCAGATTGCCGCTTACTGCCGTAAAGGAAGAAGAAGCGAAGGTTACTGATGACGACATCATGGCCTACATAGAAGACAACAAGGGCTCATATCTTCGTGAGCGTGAAGGCAGAAAAATCAATTTTGCAACTTTCACCATCGCTCCACTTGCGGCAGACTCTGCACGTGCAAGAACAGTTGTGGCTGACAAGTTAACTGATTTCAAAGCAGCAAAAAATGACTCTCTTTTCGTCATCACCAACGGCGGAACCTACTCTGAAGCATATGAGACCAAAGCATCATTTACAGGTGGAGCGGACTCGGTATTCGGAAGGCCTGTTGGCTCTATTGTCGGTCCTTATGTAAGCAACGGCGCATACCACATTGCTAAAATAGTTGGTCGCGCAATCGTTCCTGACTCTGTCAAAGCCCGTCACATCCTGCTTAAAGGTCAGACTCCTAAATTTATCGACAGTATCTTTACCGCACTAAAGTCAGGTAAGGCATCATGGGATAGCATCAACACGCGATACAGCACAGACAAGGTATCTGCTGCCAAAGGTGGTGACCTTGGATACTTCGGACCGGGTATGATGGTAAAACCTTTCAATGACCTTTGTTTTTTCAAAGCGGAGCAGGGTAAACTTTACAAAGTAGAAACACAGTTCGGCACACATATCGTACAGGTTACGGGCAAAAAGATTATCAAGAACGAACAGGGTGTAAAATTGGCTTCCATCAGCGAGCCAATTGAGGCTGGAGAGGAAACTGTTCAGTCTTTCCGCGACCGCGCAAATGGATTGATTCAGCGCAACAAAGACATCGTTTCCCTGAGAAAAGAAATTGAAGCCCTCGGAATGACTTTTGAAACTTCGCAGCCGGTTGAAAAGCAAGATTACCTTCTTGGACAACTTGGTGGAAACAACGGCACACGTTCCATCATTAAGTGGGCTTTTGAAGCAAGCCCCGGACAAATTTCGAATGAAATTTATGAAATCCAGAACCAGAGTGAAAAAGGCGTGAAGCTTGCAATTGCTGCACTAAAATCTGTTCTTCCTGCTGGTCTTCCAAAGCCGGCTGATGTGAAGGAAGAGGTTCTTGAGGTCGTAAGAAACAGAAAGAAAGCTGAAATACTGAAAGGAAAAGTCGCCGGAAACAAAGATCTGGCGGGACTTGCCACTCAGTATCAATGCAAAATTGACACTGCACGTCAGGTGACTTTTGCTTCCAACTATGTTCCACAGCTAGGTCAGGAGCCTAAAGTACTTGGCCATGTATTCGCACTTGAACAGGGTGCAACAACTGATGCAATCGCAGGTAATGGCGGTGTATATGTTGCCACTGTCATCAGCAAAACACCTGCAGTACCTCCATCTGATCTTACTCAAATGAAGATCCAGATGAACCAGCAGGCACGCGGAATGGTACGCGGCAGACTGGTTTCAGGTCTAAGAAACAAGGCAGACATCAAAGACAACCGAGAATAATATTAACTCAGGATTAGGTCCTATATTTGGCTGCACAATTCACTTGTGCAGCCAATTTTTTTTATGGTATTCAGCAAAATAATTAAACACTTTACAGAACTCAGTACTGAAGAACTGTATGAAATCATGAGGGCCCGGCAGGAGGTCTTCGTCGTTGAGCAGAATTGTCCCTATCTTGATGCTGACGGCAAAGACCGGGATGCCTTTCATCTGATGCTCCTCAACGATTCCGGCAAGATAATGGCCTACACAAGATTGCTGCCTGAGGGAGTGTCTTATCCCGGTTTTCTTTCCATTGGAAGGGTACTTACGGTAAGAGAATGTAGGGGAAGCGGAGCAGGAAAACAGATTATGCAGGACAGCATCAGGGCCTGCGAAGAATACTTTGGTAAAATTTATCCGATTAAAATCGGTGCACAATCCTATTTACTGGAATTCTACCGAGCGTTTGGTTTTGAAGTTGCAGGCGAGGAGTACATCGAGGATGGCATCCCTCACCTACACATGATCAGACCATGGTTATAACCCTTTGGTTCTGCCGCCATCTACAGCGATGCTCATACCGGTAAGGTAGGCGGCTGCAGGAGCTGCCAGGAACGCCACAACTGCTGCAATTTCTGATGGCTCTCCGAATCGGCCCATCGGTATCTCTTTTTTCATGTCGTTTTCATAAGCTTCTGTCTCGATGCCTTTCTTTACAGAGCCTCCTGCAATAATCTCCTCCAGTCGTTCCGTTCTTGTAGCGCCGGGTAAAACATTATTGACGGTGATGCCAAAGCGGGCGACCTCATTGGACAGGGTTTTGGCCCAGCCGGCTACTGCGGCGCGGGTGGTATTGGATACGCCCAATCCATCAAGTGGTTGTTTTACTGAAGTAGATACAATATTGATAATACGGCCATAATTGTCCTTTTTCATGCCATCAACCAGCATCGTTGCCATCAGGTGGTTGCAAATCAAGTGGTTGGAGTAGGCCTGCAGAAAAGCGTCGGGCTTGGCATCCAGAACCGGGCCCGCCGGAGGACCACCGGTATTGTTGACCAGTATGTGAAAGTTCTTTCTTTGCAAGGCCTCAGCAATGGTAGATTGTAAGCCTGCAAGGTCTGCGTAATCAATGATCAGATAATCGTGATTTTGGCCTTTACTTTTATCCAGTTCCTGAAGTACCGACTTTAGTTTTTCTTCGCTTCTGGCAACGAGTGTAACATTTGCTCCAAGCAGCGCCAGCTCAATGGCCGAGGCCTTCCCTATTCCTTTGCTTGATCCGCAGACAAGAGCATTTTTTCCTGTTAATGTAAGATTCATAGTGTTTTTATAACTAAGATGCGTGTTTAAATGATACCGGTGATTCAGGTTGCTCAGGAACGACCTGTAGTCTCGTCTATTTTTGCGACACGCCCCGCATGTCTGCCTCCTTCAAATGCCGTGGTCAGAAAAGTAGCAACCATATCCACAGCTTGGTGTTCGCTGACGAACCGCGCCGGTATGCTGATGACATTGGCATCATTGTGCTGCCTGGCCAATGCGGCAATTTCCTTTGTCCAGCAAAGCGCACATCTGATGTGGCTGTGCTTGTTTACACTCATAGCTATCCCGTTTCCGCTGCCACAAAGTACGATTCCCATTTCTACTTTTTTGTGCTGTACGGCGGTTGCTACACTGTGTCCGAAATCCGGATAATCGACTGAGTCCCTGCTGAAGGTTCCGTAATCGGTCACCTCTATGCCTTGCTGTTTGAGGAAATTCAAGATTGCTGCCTTGTATTCAAAGCCGGCATGGTCGCAACCTATCGCAACACTGCGTACTTTATCCATTGTCGAAATTTATATTATGATGAATGTTTTCCTTATTGTGAATAGGGCTTTGCGCTTGATTCTCCCAGATTGAAGCCCCTGCGCACAAGGTAATTGAGCTGCTAAAATGCGCCGACGAATTTTCGGGAGTAAAAGTAAGCCTTTCTGCGGATTACTTCATCGTGAGTCTGCGAATTATTGAATTGGCCGGCGGTTTTACATGACTAATCACCAATTAGAACTTTTTGTTGCAGTATAGGAGCTACACTCATAGCTTCACCCCGAAGAAAATCATTGAAAATGGTATCGATTTTCCATATTAAAACTACATTTGAGTTGTTAAAATTGGTAAATGATAAACAGACCAAATAGTTTAGTTGGTCAACTATATCCTTTAACTAAAAAATCTAATTGAAAAATGGAACTTTACGGTAAAATAGTTTTCTGGGCTATGCCGGTGTTTCTGCTTTTTGTGCTTCTCGAAAAGGCTTATGGCGTATCGAAAGGAAAAGACACCTACAACAACATGGACATGGTTTCGAGTTTGAGTTCAGGAGTCACAAACGTGGTCAAAGATGTACTGGGCCTGAGTATCAGCTTGCTTTCCTATCCTTTCTTGCTGAAAAACCTAGCTATTTTTCATCTTCAATCCTCTGCGTTGTTGTTTGCTGCGGCTTTTGTGGTACTGGATTTTCAGGGCTATTGGGTTCACCGTTGGGCGCATCGAATCAACTTTTTCTGGAACAAGCACGCCATTCACCACAGCAGCGAAGAATTTAATCTGGCCTGTGCACTACGGCAGAGCATATCCTCATTTGTGAATTTATTTACTTTTTTTCTGATACCTGCCGCAATTCTTGGCACCCCGGGGGAGTTGATTGCCATTGTGGGACCAATACACCTATTTGCACAGTTTTGGTACCACACGCAGCATATCGGGAAAATGGGCTTTTTGGAAAAAATTATAGTAACCCCTTCCCACCATCGGGTGCACCACGCCATAAATCCGGAATACATTGACAAAAATCACGGGCAGATCTTTATTATATGGGACAAACTGTTTGGTACTTTTCAAGAAGAACGAGAGGATATTCCGCCCGTATACGGTATCACCAGGCCTGCCCGCACATGGAATCCGATAAAAATTAACTTTCAGCATTTGTCACTGCTTGTAACAGATGCACGACGCACTAAAAGCCTCAAAGACAAACTTCGAATCTGGTGGCAACCTACAGGGTGGAGGCCAGCCGATGTGTCTGAGACCTATCCGGTGCGTAGCGTGCAGGATGTCTACAGTCTGGAGAAATACCAAACTGATGCAGGCAAGACACTGCATATCTGGATATGGGTTCAACTATCATTTACCCTACTGATGACGATGTATTTTTTCGCAAGTTTGGGTAAAATCAAAAACCTACCCGACCTGCTGTACGGATCTAATACCCTGCTGTATGGTTTTTTCATTTTCCTAAGCATTTACGCCTACTCGGAATTGATGGACAGAAAGCACTCGGCCTTGGGTTGGGAGCTTTTTAAAAACATGGTTGGACTTTTTGTATTGTACAGCACGGGTGACTGGTTTGAAATCTCATCAGATATTCCTTTCTCTGGTAACCTGATTGCGATTTACCTTATTGTTTCGACTTTTGCTACGGCTTATTCCTGCTTCGGAATAGTACCTGAAAAGGAAGTGGTTGCTTCGTGAAAGCAAAAGCCGGAAAGGAATGCATCCCCTCCGGCTTTTTTTATATCCTGGTTATCTTTCTTATGACCCGATAAAGCTGCGTGTATTCATTTACCTCTTCTACAAATGGCGGGTGTTCGAGATAATTCGCAGAAACCAGGTTAAGTTCAGTGACCCTCTTCCTGGAGTTAAAAATGGGCTGTACATGCTTGACCCAGATCTTTCCGTTGCTCTTTATTGCGTAAATTTCATTGTCTTTGATATCGTTGGCGCTTTCAATTTTCCGGCAAATCACAATATCGCCGTTTTTGATGATGGGTTCCATACTGTTGCCATCAATCGGAAAAGAAACAAGATCGCCTCCTGAAATTCCTGGCACGCCAAAATACTGATTGTCCTCCTCAGCAGACTCGGCTCCTATGGTTGTACCAGCAAACGCTTTTACGGAAGTGAAAAGAATATTTGACTTCACCTGATTGCCGTCCACGACAGCCTCTTGGGGCGGCAAATCAAATCCGAAGGGTGAGCCGACACCATTCAGCATGTAATTTTCATTTACACCATAGGTTTTGCAAAGCTGCTTGATGTGGTGGTAATCGATAACGCGCTTGTCATCCTGGTTGAGGAAAGCACGAACAATATGACCATAGGCTCTGTTACCAAGAATTTTTTCAGCAAAATCGCCCATTCCTTTGCCATCGCGGTCGTTGAGCACGATATCGCCGCGCTCTTCAAGCATTTTAAAAACCCTGATGAACCGCTCGTTCATCTGCAATCTGTTGTCATTGATCATAGGAGAGAATTGATTTGTTCAAAACATAATTTCCGGGCACAAGATAAAACTTTTCATTTTATTAAACAATTTTTTTTAAATAATTGCGATAAATATCTTTTTCGTTTAAAGTTTCTTTTCCGAAAACGGAGTCAAAACGCTGGCCTACATATATTTTTTCGAATACATGAGTAAAATAATCAATTCATTGATTACCTTTGCTATGATGACGGGGCCATTCGTGGCATGATGACCGTCCTACTGTTCAGGTAAAACACTTTGTTCACACTATGGCTATAATTATTTCTTTGTTGAACCACAAGGGTGGAGTTGGCAAAACAACTTCCACCATTAACATCGGAGCGGGACTGGTAGAACTCGGCAAACGCGTCTTGTTGATAGATCTTGACCCACAGGCAAACCTAACCCTTTCTTTGGGGGTGCCAAGGCAGAAATACACGATTTATGAGGCCCTTCGCGGAGAGGCTGAATTACACCCCTACAATATCAAACCCAACCTGGATGTGGTCACCTCAACACTGGACTTGTCCGGTGCTGAGATGGAACTCGTCAACGAGGCCGGTCGCGAATTCATCATGCGCGAACTCTTCGTTGCCGTAGCAGACTCCTATGACTATATTTTAATTGATTGCCCGCCATCACTTGGCTTGCTCACACTGAATGCACTAACCAGTAGCCGCTATGTCATGATACCGCTACAGACGGAGTTTCTTGCGTTGCAGGGGCTTGCAAAAATCAAGCAGGTTATCGACAAGGTTAAGATGAGACTAAATCGCAATCTGGACATCGGAGGGGTCATTCCGACCATGTATAATCAGAAGCTGGTCTTGAACAGAGACGTCATGGATACCATTCACAAATACTTTGGTGAAAAGGTTTTCAAAACGCATATCCGTGACAATGTTTCCCTTGCTGAAGCACCAGCTCAAAGAAAAGACATTTTCTCTTACGCACCAAAAAGCAACGGCGCACATGATTACCTTGAACTTGCGAAAGAAGTTATCGTTCGCACCACCAAGGCAAAGACCGTTGTCGCTTAATAATCAGATAGGTTCCATCATTTTTTGACATATCACGATGAGAAAAAAATTCACGTCAGGTCTGGAAAGCCTCTTCATAGAAAAGGAAGACGAACAGGTCGTTCACTATGCACCTGAAGAGCCAAAAAGCTCGGTAGTTCAGGTAGCAAAAGAAACCTCCAAATCAAAAAGATCAGGGAAGGATTTCAGTTCTGACCTCGGCCATGCCATGCAGGATGCCTTCGTAAAACAAGAGGAAGACTTTATGGCGCAGGACGATAATGTCCGCCTCAGCGATATCTCCAAAAGGCCTTTCCGAAAGCCACTCTCCGGACTGGAATCGCTGCTTCGGAAGACCATCGACAGCGAAGAGCTGGACAACGAGACCAAACGAAGAATTGTAGTCATCATTGAAAGCGGCAAGGTGGAGCGACTAAAATCAATTGCCAAAGCCGAGAGTCTGTTTCTCAAAGACATCATCGAGCGCTGTGTTAACCTTTTCCTCGATGATTACGAGCACAAAAATGCAATAGTTTAAATACCCCCGTGAGTATAAAACAAAAGCGAAGAACCAACATGCAGGTTCTTCGCTTTTTTCGTGCCGTCCAGGCTATTTCCTATACATGGTACTGCCCTCGAGATATTCATAAACCTTGTCCGGAACAAGATAACGAACAGATAGCCTGTCCTTAATACAGGTGCGGATATAGGTGGCCGAAATATCCAGTAATGGTGCATCAAAATAATGCACGTTTGGTAAATCGGGAAGATCCCCCTTCACAAAGTCCGGCCGCCGATACACGTAAATGGCGTATTTCTCCAGAATCATTTCGTAGTTTTTCCACTTATGAAGAGTGGCGATGTTGTCACTACCCATAATGAGCACAAATTCCCGTCCGGGATATTTTTCAGACAGATAGGTCAGTGTGTCTATTGTGTAGGATGGCTTGGGCAGCGAAAATTCAATATCAGAAGCCTTCAATAATGGATTGTCATCGATGGCCAGTCTGACGAGATGTAGCCGGTCGTAATCGTTTGCGAGGGTGCTTTTCGGTTTTAGGGGATTGTGTGGACTGACCACCATCCAGACTTCCTTCAGATCACTGCGGGTGGCCATAAAGTTGGCGATGATTAGATGCCCGGTGTGCACCGGATTAAATGAACCAAAAAAGAGACCTGTTTTCATTGTTGGAAAAATGTGAAAATTGCTTCGGCCCATGCCGGGAGGCCATGCCTCAATCGAAGTTTGTATTCGCTACACAAAGGTAGCGAATACAAACTTCTAATCACTCCTTTCGCTAATTTCCGTCAGCGAAAAATCGCCAGGACTTTCCAAAAAATACTACCTTTGGGTTATGAGCCAATTCAAAATCAGTTACCAGAAAGTATTTCTCGGACTGAAAATCAAACAACTCAGGCAGGAAAAAGGTCTTTCTTTTGGCGAATTTGCCGAAAGAACGGGCATGTCCATGTCCTACCTGAATGAGATTGAAAAAGGAAAGAAATATCCGAAACAAGATAAGATCGGGGTTCTCGCACAGGCACTCGGTGTAGAAACCGATGCCCTGACCTCACCTTCCCTCAGTAAAAATCTTGCTCCACTCGGTGAATTGCTGAATTCAAATTTTCTCAATGAGCTGCCCCTCGAACTTTTTGGCATTGATTTTCAGAAATTGATCGAACTTATTGCGGAGGCACCATCCAAAGTTGGTGCATTTATTTCCACACTGGTTGAACTGGGCAGAACTTATGCCGTGGGTGAAGAGAATTTTTACTTCAGGGCATTGCGCTCCTATCAGGAACTGCACAACAATTACTTTGAGGACATTGAGCAGGCCGCCGCGCAGTTTCTGGAACAACACAAACTGGCCCACCCGCTTTCACCTGATGACCTGTCCAAAATCATCAGCACAGATTTTCAAACTCAGATTGTCCTCGACGGACTCCGTGCATACCCCGAATTGCAACATTTTCGCTCCCTCGCACTGCCACAACAGCAAAAATTGCTGATGAACGGTCTGCTCAGTCAACAGCAGATGGCATTCCAGTTGGCGAAAGAGATTGGTTTCAAGGTACTCGGTCTTGAGGCCAGGGTCATTCCGGGGCTTCGGGCACAGACCTTTGAGGAAGTGCTGAACAATTACAAGGCAGCCTATTTCGCCGTAGCCATCCTCATTCCTGAAGGTAGTTTTGTCCGCGATTTGCAGCATTTCTTTGATAAGGATAAATGGAACCCGGAATTTTTATCAGAGCTGATGGACAAGTATTCGGTGTCGCCGGATACACTTTTTCAGCGATTCAATGTACTGCCTAGATTCTTCGGAATTGAGAAACTGTTTTTCATGAGGCTGATACATAAAATGGAAGACAATTCTTTCGAAATCGACAAGGAATTGCACCTCTATCAGCGGCACCAGCCGCATGCCAACGGCCTGTTTGAACATTACTGCCGCCGCTGGAAATCAATTGGTTTGGTCAGGGAACTGGAAACAACAGGCCAAAAAAGGAACAACCATCTCTGTGGCATACAGCGGCTTCGTTACGCAGATGCACAGGAAGAGTACATCACTTTCACTGTCGCAAGACCTGCCTACCCTTCCCCAAATCGCAACGTCTCTGTAACCATCGGACTACAAATCGATCAGCATCTTAGGAAAGCCATCAGATTCGTGGATGACCCTGCCATTGAAACCACGATGGTTGGTGTAACCTGTGAGCGTTGCCCTGTTCAGGAATGCAGTGAGCGGGTATCCCCTCCGCTTCGACTGGAAGAGCGCGAGCGCAGAAGAAATATTCAGCAGGCCCTCACTCACCTGGCAAAACAATAATTAACAGAATGAAACTACATAAAATTCTGGCAGATGCGGTCGTCCTGAGCCTAAAAGCCATTTTCACAGAAAACAAATATGCCGACAAAGTCATCGAAAAAGTCCTCAAATCCAACCGGAAATGGGGGAGTCGCGACAGGGGATTCATAGCCGAAAGTGTGTATGATATTGTGAGAAACAAACGCCTGCTGGGATTTCTCTGCAATGCCGAGGGCAAAGAAGAAACTCATCTCTGGGAAATTTTCGGTGCCTGGTTTTTCCTGAAATATGGTAAGATACCCGAGGGCGCATTTTCCAGAAACATGGATCAAAATGAACTTACTGTACGACTGAAAAATGCGGAAAAGCAGCGGGCGGTTCTGTACTCGGTTCCGGACTGGATGGATTCCCGCTGCAGAAGCGAACTCGGTGATGGTTGGAATGAAGAGCTGAAGGCACTGAACCAACCTGCACCCGTTATCATTAGAGCCAATACTCTGAAGACCAGTACAGCGAAATTGCAGGCATTGCTGGCTAAAGAAGGTATCGCTACTGAAACCCTATCAGACACTCCCGATGCCCTTCGATTAAAAGAACGCAAAAACCTTTTCGGCAGTCCGCTATTCAAGGATGGCTGTTTTGAAATTCAGGATGCAGGTTCGCAGTGGATTGCCAGAATGCTGGATATCGGAACGGGGCAGAGGGTAATTGATGCCTGTGCGGGTGCCGGTGGAAAATCCCTGCACATTGCTGCCATGATGCAAAATAAGGGTCATCTGATTGCTATGGATATTGAGGATTGGAAGCTCAATGAATTAAAAAAAAGGGCAAGAAGGGCAGGTGCTCACAACATCGAAACCAGATTGATTGAGGGCACCAAGACCATAAAGCGGCTGAGTGAAACAGCCGATCGTCTTTTGCTGGATGTCCCTTGTTCCGGACTAGGTGTACTGCGACGGAATCCCGATGCCAAATGGAAAATACAACCGGATTTCCTTGATAAAGTCTGCCAGACCCAGCGTGAAATCCTGATGAGTTATTCAGGCATGCTCAAAAAGGGTGGCAAAATGGTATACGCGACATGCAGCATTCTTCCCTCAGAAAATGAAAACCAGGTGAAATGGTTTTTGGAACAGCAGAAGGGAGGTTTTGAACTTCTGGAGGAAAAACACTGCCGTCCTTCTACGGAAGGATATGATGGTTTTTACATGGCTTTGCTTAAAAAAAATCAATAAGATAATCAACAGCAGTTGCTTATCGTTTCATTATGAATGCGTAATTGTGTATTGTCTCTGTGCTTGTTTCTGCTGACTACCTGTATGGTTTTCGGGCAGCGCAACCTCAACTGTCGGGTTGTACAGGCACAGGATACCATTACGCTCCATGACTCACTGACCATTCTACCTGCCACAATTGTCATTACCAGATCGGGACAGGACACGATTGCACCCTACGACTATTCTTTTTACCGCAACCGCATTTTTTTTACCCCTAAGTGGCCCCAAAATAGCAATCCGGTGCTACTGACTATTTGCTATCGAACACTCCCATTCAACCTTGAGAACAGGGTTGTCGGACTTGATTCTACACGCATAAAACCTACCATTAAGGGCGACCTGTGGCAGTTCCGGCCAAACGATGAAAAGAGCAATGCACTACTGCCCGTTAACAGGGACCTCAGTTACTCGGGTGGACTGACCCGTGGCATCGCCGTAGGAAACAACCAGGATTTGGTCGTTAATTCAAATTTTAATCTCCAGATGAATGGCAAACTGAGCAGAGATATAGAGATAACAGCCGCCCTGTCTGACAACACCATACCCATTCAACCGGATGGAAATACCGCACAACTAAACCAATTTGACCGCATTTTTATTCAGCTCAAACGCAAAAACGCACAACTGAATGCCGGGGATTTCGACCTGCAAAGACCAAATAGTTACTTTGTGACCTACAACAAAAGGGTGCAGGGACTGGGTGCGCAGTACAATACAAAAATCAGCGACCACGTAACCCTCAACTCACGCGCAACTGCTGCTGTTTCAAGGGGCAAATTCAACCGCCAGTTTATCACGGGAATGGAAGGCAACCAGGGCCCATATCGCCTTAGGGGAAATGGCGGCGAACAGTTTATCATTGTAGTTTCGGCCACAGAGCGGATTTTCATCGACGGTATACTGATGAAACGGGGTTTCGACAACGACTATGTCATTGATTACAACCAGGGCACCATAACCTTCACCCCCAAGCGGCTGATCACCAAAGACAGCAGAATCATCGCTGAATTTGATTACAGTGATCAGCATTTTATCAGAACACTTTATACTGCAGCGACAGAGTACCGGAATGAGCGCATGAAACTATACCTGAATATCTATGGCGAGCAGGATGGCAGAAGTAGTGGAACCCAGCAATCACTAAGCGTTGCAGACAGAAAAGCGCTGGCGGAGGGTGGCGACCAGTCACTCATCGTTTCGGCGGGAATTGACACGGTCGAATTTTCCAGCGACAGAATTTTATATAAAGCATTGGCTGACCAGAGCGGTAAAACCTATTTTGAGGCGTCATCCAATCCCGACAGTGCGCGGTATTTTGTCCGTTTCATGGAGGTAAATAAGGGAGAAGGTGATTATACTGTACGCATTTCCTCAGCCAACGGCCGTGTTTTTGAATATGTCGGATCCGGCAACGGTAATTTCAAGGTTGGAAGCGGACTGGTAAGCCCCAAGCTTTTTCAGGTATTTGCAGTCGGTGCCGAGTATGCATTATTCAACAAAAAAAACACGCAGTTGAAGACCGAACTGGTCATGAGCAACAACGACCAGAACCGATTGTCTGCCTTGGATAAATCCGATGATACCGGATTCGCTGCCATGCTGCAGTACAAGCACCACCTTAAACTGAGCAGCTTGTGGAAAATGGACCTGGATGCCGGCCTGGAAAGCACCGGCAAACATTTCAAGGTACTCAATCCCTACCGCCAGGTGGAGTTTACGAGGGACTGGAACACTGCGACAAACATATTGCCGGGGGCAGAAAATTTGCTGAGAACAAAAATCGGTCTGGTCAGAGATTCGCTGGCCAGTGTGCAATATGAGTTCAACCGCTTTCAGCGTCTCAACCAATACCTCGGGAGCAAACAGATTTTTGATTTTCTTTTAGAAAAAAAGGGATGGCACTTCGCAGGTACCGGTAACCTGCTGAATTCTGAAAGTCCAGATGAGAAAACGACTTTCCTCCGTCCCAAAGCAGATTTGCGCAAAACCCTGAAAAATCCTGGAAATGCTATCGGATTGTATTTTGAAAAAGAAAGCAACAAAAGAGTAGCAGCCGATACGCTGAGCCGAAATGGTTTTGATTTTGAAATAACAAAAGCGTACCTGAATCTTGAAAATAGGAAGGGGCTATCCCTCGCCGCTTTCGCCCAGCAGCGCATTGACAAACTACCACTCAGAGAGCAATTTGCCAGAAGCAGTACCGCACACGAACTTAATCTAACGGGTAATTACAGCGACAAGAAAGGCATCCAGCTCAACGGAAATTTTGCCTACCGACAACTACAGATCAACAACAGCAGCCTCATCGCCCTGAAAAGTCAGGACAACTACCTGGGAAGAATAAACTTCACTCTCGCGAAGTTCAAAAATGCCGTCGTACTGAACACCTCTTACGAACTGGGGTCCGGGCAGGAGCAGCGATTGGAGTACTACTACCAGCGTGTACAACCCGGCTTCGGTAGTCTTACCTGGCGGGACTACAACAAAGATGACATTATTCAACAGGATGAGGTTTTTCCGGCTATTTTCCGCGATTCTGCCAACATCGTACGCTTCGTATTGCCTACAAATCAGTTTGTACAGACGCACAACACAGGTTTTTCTCAGGTGCTCAATCTAAGTCCTGCCACCTATTGGAGCCGGAGCAGCGGACTTAAAAAAGCACTAACACATTTTTCAACAGAATCGTACTTTCAGATACAAAACAAAGTCCGATTCGGTGTCGGACAAGCAGCATGGAATCCTTTCTCCCGAATCGGTATCACCGATACTGCACTGGTTGCGGCCACCAATGCAAACCGGCATACGATCTACTTTAACCGAAGCCACCCTATTTATGAAATCAGTATGGGAGTCAATGACAATACCGCCCGGAGCTTGCTCACCTCGGGCTTTGATATTCGCGGTTTGACCGAAAATTTTATTAGAGCGAGGTGGAATATCGGCAGAAAAGCCACAATTAGGGTTTCACTGATGCATAGCATCAAAAAAAGTGAATCCGAGTTTTTGGTATTGAGAAATTACACCATCCACAGCAGGGTTTTTGAACCGGAGGGTAGTATTCTACTGAACAGAAATTTCCGGATGCACCTGGTCTACTCTTATTCCAACAGCGTCGATTCAGCATCCTCACTGAAAAAAGCAAGAATTCACAACCTCTCGGATGAGGTAACATACAATTATTCCAGCAGAACTTCCATAAGGGCAAAAATGTCGTTGGTGCAAATTCAATACGAAGGACTTGCCAACACTCCTGCGCAATACGTAATGCTCAACGGACTGCAGTCCGGACAGAATTTCCTCTGGAATATTCAGTTGAACCAGGCCCTGAACAAAACGTTGCAACTGGAATTCCGGTACGATGGAAGGAAAACAGGTACCAACGGCAGGGTAATCCACACGGGCAACATGGTGGTGCGGGCACTTTTCTGATGACCTGACGTTCTGCAAGACCATTTGGCTTCGTTGTATAGCATTTGTGCGCTATAAATGACAAACAACCATTTTTTTTAGCGAACTTTGTGTAATCAAAAGAATGCGCTGAATGATCGTCATAACACAAATCATTTCATTTCTGGCTTTACTAAGCTACATTATTGCAAAATGTCGCCGCGAGGTTCACATGTTTCAGCAAAATTCCTATTTCATCAGCAGATACTGGAAATGGTGGAACGATAACCGCACAAAAGCCATCAGCAAAACCGATGTTCTGGGACTTGTGTGTGCAGCTTTTCTCCTGAACACAGATAACATTTATCTGACACTACTTTTTGCGCTCATTTACGGCACAGGAGCCTACCTTCTTTGGACAAGAAAGGAGAAAAAAGCACTGGTTTACACACCACGAGCGCGCCGCCTGCTCATCGTGACGATAGCCGTTTATCTTTTGAAATTCACTGCCATTTCGCTTATTGTACCCCAATACTTCTGGTTTGTGGTACCTGTCATCGGGTTCCTGTCATTTGCTATAGCCATGTTTTCTGCCTGGGTTCTCACCCCCGTTGAAAACTCCATCAACAATGGTTTTGTGAAAGATGCCAGAAAAAAACTAAAGAGCATGCCCGGACTAAAGGTCATCGGCATCACGGGCAGCTATGGGAAGACCTCGGTAAAACATTTCGTGGCCAGAATTCTAGCAGAAAAATACAACGTGCTTCATACACCAGGCAGTGTCAATACGACTTTGGGCGTCGTGCGCATCATCCGCGAACAACTGAAACCGACCCATGAAATTTTCATCGCAGAAATGGGCGCGAAGAAGATGGGGGATGTCAGAGAATTGTGTGAACTGGTCGAACCAGACATCGCCATACTGACCGCCATCGGCCCGGAACATCTCGATACCTTTGGCGATATGAAAAATGTCCAGAAAGGAAATTTTGAGCTTCCTGAAAGCCTCGGAAAAGATGGATTTGCTCTCATGAATGCCGATTACGAACTGGTAAAGGAATACAGTAAAACAAACACCGGACTCCTGTGGTATGGATTACATGACAGCTTCAGCGACTACTCTGCCCGGAATATTCAATACACACCCGGTGGGATGACTTTCGATTTTATTCATCAGGGAAATGTGGTCATTGAACTGGAAACGAAACTGCTGGGCGAGCACAATGTGTCCAACATCGTCGCAGCCTGCGCCGTGGCAATGGAACTTAATGTGGAGCCCGGAAAGATTGCATACGCTGTTCGCAACTTGCAGTCAGTGCAGCATAGACTGGAAGTCAAGCGATTCGCAAATGGCCTTACCGTTATTGACGATGCCTTTAATTCCAATCCGATGGGTGCGGCCATGGCCGTTGATGTCCTGGGCAAAATTTCGGGCAACAAAAAAATCATCGTCACTCCGGGAATGATTGAGCTCGGTGAGCTCGAGTTTGAGGCAAACAAGATATTTGGTACACAGATCGCCGCAGTTTGCGATTTTACAATCTTGGTCGGACCAAAACAAACCCTGCCTATTCAGGAGGGTCTGAAAGAGGTCGGATATCCGGCTAGCAAGCTTTTTATCGCCAGAAACCTCAACGAAGCCATTGCCAAAGTCAACGAAATTGCTGTCTCCGGCGATGTGGTGCTTTACGAGAACGATCTGCCGGACACCTACGATGAGGTGTAATTGAGGCTACTCTTTTAATCACATACTGCCATGGCAGTCAAGTCATTTTTCATATGAGCCTGCTCTCGTTTATTGAATCCAAGGTCATGGATTCCGCCACCCTGCGGAAGACACTTGCACTATGGCGCTTTGAAAGTGAAAAAATTGTTTTTACAAATGGTTGTTTTGATCTCCTGCACAGGGGACACATCCAATATCTGGCCCAGGCACGAATGCTGGGAAGTAAACTGGTTATCGGACTGAATTCAGATGCCTCTGTACAACGGCTGAAAGGCGCAGGCCGACCCATCAATGAGCAGCAATCCAGGAGCATGATGCTGGCTTCCATGTTGTTCGTAGATGCAGTGGTCATTTTTGAAGAAGACACTCCCTACGAACTGATAAATACAATAATGCCCGACATCTTGGTAAAGGGCGGTGATTACAATCCCGATACCATTGTTGGAGCAGATATCGTCCGTCAGAATGGCGGTACGGTTTCCGTTTTGCCCTTTCTCGAAGGATATTCTTCTACAAACATTGCCAGAAAAATACTGGATTCTGCGTCTGAATAAACAAAAATGGCTGAATCATCTCCAATCCTAAAAAGGTGGCGACTTATACTGGGAAGTAAAAATATCGATGCCGAAAATGCTGCGCTCACCGAGGAGGAAGAACAGATGGACGCGGCCCTCGGAGCGCTCTACGAATATGAACACAGCGGAAAATTCGAATACCAGAATGTTGCAGGCCACCGGGGCTCACCCGGAAAATCAACTTACAACATATCTAAATGGCTGGGTGATATCCGCAAGTATTTTCCTGATTCCGTCGTTCATGTCCTTCAGAATGATGCCCTAAAAAACAAGGATCTGCAGAACAAACTCCTATTGGAACCCGAAATACTAGAACAGACTACACCTGATGTTCATCTGGCAGCCATGCTGCTGCAATTGAAAAAACAACTTCCGGAAAAGACCAAGAGATCGGCCAAAATGGTCATCAGGCGAATCGTTGATGAATTGACTGAGCGTCTTCAGGACAAAATGCGATCGGCGATCAGCGGGGCCGTCAACAGGACCAAACGGAACCACAGACCCAAATTCCATGAAATGGACTGGAATGCCACTATTCTCAAAAACCTGAAGCACTACCAGCCTGAATTGAAAACCATCATTCCGGAACTGAAAATTGGCTATGGGAAGAAGAAACGGGAAAAAGCCCGTGAGATTATCCTGTGCATTGACCAAAGTGCATCGATGGCTACTTCACTGGTCTATTCCGGAATATTCGCCAATGTCATGGCAAGCATACCGGCTGTCTCAACCAGACTTCTCCTGTTTGATACAAATGTTACAGACCTCTCCAATCAACTACACAATCTGGTTGACTTGCTGTTCGGAATCCAGCTGGGTGGAGGAACTGACATTAACAGAGCACTGAAACACTGTCAGAGCATTATTTCAAAACCAACAGATACAATCCTGATTTTGATCTCCGATCTTGGAGAGTATGGTAACGTACGGGAAATGCAACGAAGATTTTACGAAATAAAAGAATCGGGCGTGCAGATCATCTCTTTGCTTTCACTTAGTGACGAAGGCACACCATCCTACGACCATCACAATGCCCGTTTTCTGGCAGGCATGGACATACCTGTTTTTGCCTGTACGCCCGACCTTTTTCCTGAAATGATGGCTGCAGCAATAAATGGCCAGGACATGCGGTTGTGGGCTGGTCAAAACGACATCATAGCCCGATAATTACAAGCGGAATGTGTAGAAATACGACCCGTCATAGCCTTCATAAACACCCTCCAGCACGACCTTTCCAGATGCGTTTTCGAGAATTTCCATGACATCATCAACATCTCCCACCTTCGTGTTGTTGATTTTGGTAATGATAAATCCAGGTTCCATATTGGTGGCACTGATGATACTCATTTGTTTGATACTGACCACGACAACACCTGCAGGAACTTTCTTCGACTGCGCAGGACTGAGATTTTTCAGTTCAATACCCAATCGCTGCAGTACCTTGTCCGCCTTGGAAGTGATGCTGCCGGTCGTATTGCTTCTGTTTCTGAGGGTCACGTAAACCTGTTGGCGCTGACCATTTCGAAGAAAACCAAGTCTGATTTGGTTACCCGGTCTTAATCGACCAACGAGCTCCTGAAATTCAGGAACCGTCCGAATTTCCGTACTGTTGAGTTCCATGATAATGTCCCCGGGCAAAAGTCCGGCCTCATCACTGGCACCACCTTTTGATACAGATCTTATGTAAACACCCTCAGTGGAATTAAGGCCCTGTTCTTTGGCTATCTGATCGTTGATTTCATCTATACTGATGCCCAGAAAACCCCTTTGTACAGCACCGTACTCCTTGATGTCCTTGATCACTTTCTGAACCAGATTTACGGGGACAGCAAATGAATAACCCTCGTATTGTCCCGAATAGGTGATGATGGCAGAAGTTATTCCAACCAATTCGCCATTGGAGTTGACCAGCGCTCCCCCGCTGTTACCGGGATTTACCGCAGCGTCAGTCTGAATAAAAGACTCGATAGAGGAGGCTTCCTCGAGAATATTGATGTTTCTTGCTTTGGCACTTACAATTCCCGCAGTCACTGTAGAATTCAGTTCGAAAGGATTTCCTACTGCAAGCACCCACTCACCGATTTGCAGTGAATCAGAATTTCCCATGACGAGAGCCGGCAGATTTTGAGCGGTGATTTTGAGCAATGCCAGATCCGTTGACGGATCAATACCCACGAGCTGCGCAGCATACTTGCGCTTGTCGTTCAGTGTTACCTCAAGATCTCCGGCATCTTCAACAACATGGTGGTTGGTGACAATATAGCCATCAGGTGAAATAATGACCCCAGAACCGGAAGAGGTTTTGGCATTGGGATCAAACAAAGAGCCCGGAAAATCGAAGCCGTTACCGCATTTTATGTTTACTACCGCAGGTGTGGTCAGTGCAGCGGCTTTGATAAAATTCGTAGGAACAGTTGAGCGGAACACTCCCTGAGCCCTGTCGGAAAAAATGGCATCGTAATACTTGGCATATTTGGCATAATTGGCGTCTTGTGCGCTCCAGTAATTTTTTTGTTCAAAATAACTGTAAGCAGCCACAGATGCAACCGAACTGGCAATTGCAATCAAAATTGCCAGCACCCCAATTTTTACCTGATCATTTGAGATTTGCATTATGTCGTTTGTGGAATGACTTCGAATTCAGGGCAAAATTGAATAAAAATACTCAAAATATCCATTTTTAACCAATAAATCGAAGATTTTATTGCAAAATGAAGCGGGAAATCGCCCACGCAAAGAAATAGCTTCAGTCTTTATTGCCGGTTCCGTATGCGGTCAAACAGAGCATGCACAGTCAGTCTATTATCGGTGAAAAACAATTCACGGAACATAAAACCAAAAAGCACTACGTATTCAACGAAAAGTAAAACGGAATTTTCATGGTAAATATTCTGATGGTAATGGCTGTAAGACAACATCACCAGACCCGACCATAAAATACCATAGCGCCAGGGAACAAATGTTGAAAGCAAAACCAGGGTACAGATATACCAGGGGTGAACAGCTCTCTGTAGTAGAAGGTAAATTGTGGCGAGCAAAAAAGCTGCAGAGAAAAAATCTCTTTTGCTAAAAAAAAGCAGTGCTCCACCGCCCAAAAAAAGCAAATTGCTGAAGGCAGCAATGAGTTGAGCAGGCGTGTAACCATAAATAGCATTGCCAACCCATTTAAACATATAGTAGAAGGAAGCATTGAATTCAAAATTCTGAAAATAGAGCGATACGGATGACATGAAATGGGCTATAAAATGGTCATCGTAAAAAGGCGCGAACAGTAGCGTAGAAAACAGTGTCATCAGCAGAACAAGTCCCACGCTCTTTTTCCAGCCCAGGTGCCTCAGCAAAAAAGGCAGAAAAATCAACGTAAGAAGCTTAGATGCCACAGAAAGCGCAATCAGCAGAGCACCGAGGAGAATCTGCGGTTTTTGCTCCTTTGAATTGTGCACATTAAGGTGGTACAAAGCGGCAACAAAAAAGAAAAGCATGGCCGCCTCAAAATGTGCATTGCCGCACATCTCCAGCACCAACAGAGGATTCAATGCGTAAATCAGCAGGTTTTTAGGCCCCACGTTCATACGCTTCAGATAGTAGAGCGTTCCACACTCACAACAAAAAAGAAAAGCCTTCAGTAAAACGGCAAACCCATATATGCTCTTTGGTGAAAGAACGTAAGCTGCCGCAAAAACAAACTGGCAAACAGGCGGATACACCGAGTAATAGTCCTTCGAATTCAGATTTTCAAACAGCGTCGGATCAGTCGCTCCTGACAACATACCGGAATCAAAAATGTATCTCGGCAGAAAAGCAAATGGAGAGATACCGTTCAGTGACAAACTTCCATCCCAGAAAAACCGGTAAATATCATCAGACAACCGGGGAAAAGCAAATACGGAAAGAAGACGCATCAGCAGTCCTGCCAGAATGAGTTGATTTACACGCTTTTCGGTCCACTCAACTGCACCTGTCAGCAGAAAATAAGTGGCAAACGCCAAAAAACTCCATAGAGAAAGCAAGCCAAAACTTGTCCGATCTGCAAAGAAATTCAGCACAAGCAGTCCTAGTATCCAAAGTGCTAGGACTGCATCAGCCTTGCTGCTGCTGTTTATTCTCATTAATTTCTTCAGATGCATGTATGCTTATTCGGGTATTCTGGCCGTATGCGCGTCAGTCCCTTTTGTACTGGCAGCAGGCAGGCAAAGCCTGATAGGTCTTATCATCTGCACGGAATAACCCCGTATCGTGACCCGCTTCGGCTATCGCTTTCTGGATTTTCTCCTTGCTGAGTGAATTTTCGTCAAATTTAACCCGAAGAATATGGGTTTCAGAGCTCCATGAAGCTTCGGCAGCACCTGCCCCTAAAGCAGTTTTTTCAATTCTTGTCTTGCACATTCCACAGTCACCTTTTACCTCAAAGGAAAGCTCAATCATCTTTGCATTTTTTCTTTGTTTGGGCGACCTGAACTGCATTTTACTGTCCTGCTCCAAACTGAATCGCACCCCCGCAAAGCCCCTGATCCCCATCAAGGGTCCCCAAACCTGCGAGGCATTGAAGAAATCACTGTATGGCTCAGCAGATGCAATGATTGGCATGTGTTGTACATAATTGCTTAGGTTCTCACCACCAAAGTAAATTTCCCAGCGGCCCAGCTTTCTGGTGATTTGTGCATTGATATTGATGTAGGGTGATGAATTACCGCTATAGTGGTGTGGTAGGTACTGTTCAGGCAAGCCTTCAAGCGCCGGCAGTCGCTGGCTTCCCACATAGTGTAAAGTAGCGTGGAACAGCCAGTTCTGGTCGGGAGTTTTGTAGTCAAGTGTAAGCAGCCACCTGTTGGCCGGAATCATTGGCATTCTGCTCAGTTGCTGATTGAAGGTTGTTTTGACATCGTTGAACTTGTAACCGATTTTTGCATCAAAATTTTCAAAGGCATTGTATGTAAATACACCCATCAGACTATTGGAATAGGACTTCCCGTTCAGATTGTAAAAAAACACGGTTTTGTAATCCTGATCCTGATCCACAACGACTTGGTTTACAAATCTCGTGTGGTATGCATCAGCGTTAAAAGTTGCCTTACGTTCAAATATTTCAAAGTTTGCGGAATAATTGATACCTGCATTCCAACCATCTTCCGGTTTCAAATCAGGAGCAATGCTAAGGCTTCGGTTTGATGCCAGTACATTCAGATTTTCAGGTATAATATTGGCCACCCGCCAGCCCCGACCGGCCGAAACCCTGACAATTTGATTCTCTGTAAAATTGTACTTGACATTCATCCTGGGTGAGGGAAAACTCCCGAAGCGGTTGTGGTGGTCATATCTCATTCCGAGAATAAGCCCCCAGTCGTTGTAGGCTGACCCCGCCTTCGGATGATTGTAGCTGTATTCAGCAAAAGCACCTGGCATAACGTCTTTTCTGTCTAGTACAAGGTCGTTCACTTTTTCCTTATAAATGTCATACTGCATACTTGCACCCATATTCAGCCTGTTGTTGGTATTGCCCAAAATGGTCGCATATATGGCATTGGCGTAGTAGCTGTTCTGGGTTCCTGTATGTACATTTCTGCCGTACAACTCATCTGTCTTATGGTAGGTTGCCCCGTAAATGATGGCTAGCGTATTGTAAATTTTATCAAAACCCAAGTACCCGAGGCTACCTGACAAATCAACCCTACTGATGTCCTGCCTGACCAGCCACGGATTGACAAGAGCGCTATTCACAAGTTGGCCTCCGCGCCTTTTGTCGCTCAGCACCTGTACAGTGTTCTGGTTGTACCAGGTTTTGCCCTGGTGCAACAGACGCCATTGTCCATTCAATTGCCGTTTTTGAGGCATATTGACAAAACCATCATTGTCATGATCGGTGACATTCTGCATATTGTCATAATGCAGATATGCTCCGGTACTCCAGTCCTTGTTTAGTTTCTTGTTGATGTGCAGATTTGACTCGGTCGTATTCAAAGTATTCTGGTAGAGATTGAAAAACAGGGCCTTGTCTTCAGAAGGTTTCACGAGGTTTACATTGATCTGCCCGGTCAGCGACTGTGCGCCCTGTTCTACGGAACTTGCACCTTTTGAAATGGAAATACCGTCAAGCCAGGTTCCGGGATAAAATTCCAGGGCAAACGGGTATCCGAGCCCGTAAAAAACAGGTCGTTTCTGTACCGTCAGCTGGGTATAAATGCCGCGCAAACCAAGCATCTGGATTTCAGTGGCTCCTGTGACTGCATTGCCGTAGCTGACGTCTACAGAATTATTGGTTTCAAAACTTCCGGCCAGATTGCAGCAAGGCGCCTTTCTCAACTCGCAGGAGGTTATCTGTTCCACATGTCTGCTTTCCAGTGTAGATACAAAATTGTCCGGTCTTGCTTCTTTGAATGTATAGGTCTCGAGTTCCTTCACACCGGTAAGCACTATCCAGAGCATTTTTTCGTGTGGTTCTACTTCAACCTTAGCGGGTTTATAGCCCGTGAAGGTCACCACTAGCGTGTCGGTTTTTTTTCTTGATTTTATGGAAAAATTGCCGCTGCTGTCTGCAGTGGCGTAAACGATGCTATTCTGCCACTGCAATGTGGCGTAAGGAAGACGCTCATCCTTGTCGTTGGTAACAATTCCGATGATGATATGATGTTGTGCGGATGCCATGACGCAAAAGGCCATAAACACCAGCAATACCGTACATTTTTTCATTGATTTTAAATTTATATCCGGCAAGCACCGGTAACTCCTAATAATAGCCATCCGGCAATATACCCGGGCGTCTGTCTATGATCAACATAAAAAAATTGACCCCACCGTGTTAAAAACAATGCAGAGTCTGCTGCTGTAGTGCAGACTAACAACGGAATTTTTGCGTTTTCAGGAGAATTTTTCGCCCGGTGTCCGAGGGCGGACGTGGTATGCAGGAGGCCATTGACCGGGCAACCGGCAATGTGGCAGTAGTTGTATATGGAGATGAGAATTGAACCGCTAAAGATTCCGGTTGTTCTTTTCCGTCATTGTGGAATCCTTCGTCTTTCAGGCAAATTTTCAGATCCGCCTTGACGTATTTTTTTCCTTTTTTAGTACAAGGTTTCTGCGCTGAGCGGTACTTTTCAAATTTACTGCAGCAGGATGCTTTGCTGATCCCAACTTCTCCGTCACTTTTTTTGCAGCATGAGCCAGAACCGTCGTTTGTTGGCTTCCCACAGCTACTGCTGATGTCAAAAAGAGAGAATTCCGTGGTCCCTTTGCAATAACAATATATCCAATTCACCCCCAGACCAACATTCGCAAAAAGGAAATTGGCCACGAGAAATGTGATGATGATATTGCGATGTTTTCTTATCATTCCGGTGCAAAAGTAAGTCTTTAACACTGATTATCAAAACCAATCAAAAAGGAGAGCGGTAAGCAGGATTCTGAATAAAAGTAGAGTCGTTGAGGGTATTTAAAAAAGCCAGCAACTGCCTCTTCTGGATGGCGTTCAACTTTACCTGATGTATCAAAGGATCCAGATTGGGAGAATACTTGCCGCCACTATTGTAGTGATCTACAACTTCCTCAATCGATTTTAGACTGCCGTTGTGCATATAGGGGGCAGTGAAACCGATATTTCTGATGCCCGGCGTTCTCATTTTACCATTATCAAACTGGTTTTTGGTTACAGTACCCCGCCCTGCATCGATAAAATCAGTCAGTTCCGCAGCAGCCTGAAGTCCGTTGTTCAGATACTGGTTGGTGGTAAGCAACGCACCGCTGTGGCAGTGGCCACACTGCGCATCTGGAAGGGTCTTACTAATGTTAAAGAACATTTCATAACCCACCTGTTCGTCATCGGTAAAACTGTAACCCGGCACACCCTGTAGTACCTTGTCGTACTTTGAATCTTTACTGGTGATGGAACGTTCAAACTGGGCTATGGCTTTTACTGCCAGGGTCCTTGTTATTTCCGAACGATGCTGAATGCCAAATGCCTTGCGGAACAACTCCGGATAATGTGTACTGCGCTGTAGTTTACGCTCTGCCATCGGCCAGTTTTCATCCATTTCGAGATGATCTTCCACAGGAAGCAAGGCCTGCTCTTCCAGCGTCTGAACACGTCCATCCCAGAAAAGCCCCCTGTTCATGAATGCCAAATTGACAAGTGCCATGGAACTGCGCTTGCCCTCACGACCCTGTACACCTGTACTCACCGGACTGTTATCGGTAAAAGAACCCTGCAACCGATGACAGGAAGCACAGGAAACCGTACTGTCAACCGACAGAATTGGATCGTAAAACAACTTTCTGCCCAGTGCTATACCTTCTTTGGTCATGGGATTGTCGGCTGGCAAATCAGGCTGAGGCCAGCCGGCCGGAACTTCCAGTTTATACGACGTTGGTGAATAGGGTATCCCACTCAAATCACCTGCATCCTCTTTTTTTCCGCAGCTCCAAAGGCCTGCAAGCAGCAAGACCGCAAAAACCGACTTTTTCATTTTACCTTCAGTGCCGTTTTATAGTTGTTGGATATTACGATGGCGATTGGCTTATTGTTCACACTATGGGCATTCTGATTTTTCCTCGGATCGACGGTGCCGCCTTTTCCGTTCAGTATTTCTTTCACATCAACCTCAATGGTCAGCTCAGTCGTTTGCCCGTCAACAACGCGGAAATTTTTGGGCAAATCCACTATCCGATACATCTCATCAATTCCGGTATGATAACTGAACTGCAGATCGAAAATACCATTTTTCAAGGTATCCAGTGCACCCTCGGTTTTTGTGAAAATGTAACTGTCCCACGCCTGCCAGTAATAAGCCTCTTCACTGAGCGGATTGGATGAGGGAAAATCCTGCGGTGCTTTGGAGTTCAGTCCTGAGGGAACACCTACACCTAGCATTAACGATTGATAATCGCCCGGTTTCAATGAAAATTCCTTAACCACGCCCTGTTCAGCACGCTGCTTGTCGGTGAGGTCGGAAAAGTCAACAAGCGCTACCACATTGCTCACATCCCTTAGCGTCGCACCGGTGTTGAGCACCTCTGTAAAAAATGCCAGCCTTTTGACTTTCATCGGAAAGCCATCGGGATTCTGAACTGTTTCGTACATCGGCAAGACCCTTCCATCGTACGTAGGAACAAACTTCAGTTTAAGGAAACCGCTTTCACCATCGTGGTGTCTGCAGGCTGACGATAAAAGCAATGGTATCAATAAGAGCAGTAAATGCGACCTTTTCATTGTTAAACGTTTATAAAAGAATAATCCTACTCAAATAAACGCCGATTCTTCGACTTTAGTTGACTTTAAACCTATTTTTTCGTTGGGAATTCTGTGGAGCTTGCACATTTCGAAGCAAAAAAGCCCGAATTCTGCACAATTGCAAAATTCGGGCTGTTGTACCGGCGTATTACCAATACGGTATTTGAATTAGTTAGTCTTCAATTCCTTGATTCTAGCCTTCTTACCAACAAGTGCACGAAGGTAGAATAAGCGAGCGCGACGAACTTTTCCGCGTTTGGTCAATTCAATACTGTCGATGT